>JAQGKM010000415.1 GCA_028290125.1 Hyphomicrobiales bacterium
CGACGCCTTCGAGACGGATCAGTCGGGCCTCGAGGCGTTGCACCGCGAGAAGCTGCTGCAGGCCATTCAGTCGCCCGTGATCGCCGACGCGACGCGTCCGCGCTATCGTGCAGCACGTTGCTATTACAACTCGGCCGGCTATCGCGTCTGCCGTCGCTAACAGCGACACAAGGTGGACGGGGCGCAACCGTCCCGTCCACCCTATTTGCCATTCGGCCTGTGCGGCCCTAACTTCCTCGCGAACCCCGAATGGGGACGTCAGGGAGTGAACTTCATGAAAATCCTGTCCGGCCTCGCGGGGCTGTCGCTCGCATGCATGACGGCCTTCAGCCCGGCGCTGGCGCAGAATGCGAAAGTTGTCGCAGCCGCCACTTACATGGGCGCCGACCGCACTCAGAAACTCATCGAGGCTGCGAAGAAGGAAGGGGTGATCAACCTCTATACCTCGCAGACCGTGCAGGACATGACGGTCCTGAAAACCGCCTTCGAGGCGAAATATCCCGGCGTGAAGATCAACATCTGGCGTTCGAGCTCGGAGGACATCGTCCATCGCTCGGTCACCGAATATGGCGCGAAGCGCTTTGAGGTCGACGCCTTCGAGACGGATCAGTCGGGCCTCGAGGCGTTGCACCGCGAGAAGCTGCTGCAGGCCATTCAGTCGCCCGTGATCGCCGATCTCGTTCCGCAGGCCGCGGCGCCCAAGGAATGGCTCGGCACGCGCCTGCAGATCATCACCGCGGCGGTGAACACCAAGAGCATCCCTGAATCCGATTGGCCGAAGACTTACGAGGATCTGCTCGACCCGAAATGGAAGGGCAAGATCGCCGTCGAGTCCGGCGACGCCGACTGGTTCGCGACCGTCGTCGATCGCATGGGCGAGGAGAAGGGGCTGAAGCTGTTCCGCGATATTTCGGAGAAGAACGGCTTTCAGGTCCGCAAGGGCCACACGCTGCTCGCCAACCTGATCGCAGCCGGCGAAGTGCCCTTCGCCGTCACGACCTACATGTTCCGTGTACGCCAGCTCAACAAGTCCGGCGCGCCGGTGGCGCCCGTGCTGTTGCAGCCTGCCGTCGCGCGGGTGAACGGCATCGGCCTCGCCGCCAATGCGCCCCATCCCAACGCCACCATCCTGTTCATGGACTGGCTGCTGAGCGACGGGCAGGAAATCCTGTCGAACCACGAGTTCTTCTCGACCAACAAGAAATACTCGCAGACGCCTCCCGGCCTCGAGATCCTCTACGTCAACGCGGCGGAGCAGATCGACCAAGGCGAGAAGTGGGAAAAGCTGTTCAACGAGATCGTTCTGAAGAAACGCCGCTGAGACGTCGTTTGCGCTAGACCAGGGCCGGAGCGGCGACGCTCCGGCCTTTTTATTGAATCCAAGCAAGGCAAGCCATGACGACAGCATACGAGATGATCGGCGGCGAGGCCGGCGTGAAGACGCTCGTGACGCGGTTCTACGCATTGATGGACAGCCTGCCGGAAGCTGCCGCCTGCCGGGCGATCCATCCGGCGGACCTGTCCGGATCGGCCGAAAAGCTGTTCGAATATCTCACCGGCTGGCTTGGCGGTCCGCCGATCTTCGTGGAAAAGCGCGGCCCGCCGATGTTGCGCCGCCGGCATCTGCATGTCGGCATTGCCGGCCCGGAAATCGACGGCTGGCTTCTGTGTTTCATGCGCGCGTGGGACGAAACGGTCGGCGACAACCCGGAACTTGCCCGGCTCGTGCTCCCGCAGGTGCATCAACTCGCGCAGCACATGCGCAACCGGGAAGACGCCGCGACGTGAGTTCGCGCAGACATATCCAAGTCTTCAGAGCGCCATCATAAGTTATCTTCTAGTTCAAAAGGCAGTATTCGCACGCGTACGTGATCTTTGTTCTTGTTGTTGGCGGTTTAATTCCGTCATTCGGAAATAATATTCCGAGTAGCTGATCCTGTTTGTACTTTCAGAACGTACGTCTCGCGGGTGGCGACATTCGAGGGAGTGTGCAGATGTTTATTGATCATGGCGATATCGCCGAGAAGAAAAACTCCAGGCAAGTCACGCGAGCTTCTTTCCTTCGCTGGGCCGGCGCCGCCGGTGTTGCGGCGGTCGCGTTCGGCGTGGACGTGAAGTCGCTTGGACTTTCCAAAGCCTTTGCGCAGGCCGGCGCCGTCGATCTTGGCGGCGGCGATCTTGGCGTTCTCAACTACGCCTATGCGCTGGAGCAGCTGGAAGCGGCGTTCTACACGCAGGTGCTCGCCACGCCGTATGCGGGCATGGACCGTTACGAGCGCGCGATCCTGTCCGACATCCGCGGCCACGAAGTCGCGCATCGCGACCTGTTCAAGAAGGCGCTTGGCGGAAAGCGCATTCCGGACCTCAGCGTCAATTTTTCGAAGGTGGATTTCAGGAGCCGCAAGAGCGTGCTGACCACCGCGAGCACGTTCGAAGACCTTGGCGTCTCGGCCTACAACGGGGGCGGACAGTCCATCGCCGACCCCAAGTACCTCGCGATCGCGGGCAGCATCGTGTCAGTCGAGGCGCGTCACGCCGCCGTGCTGCGCGACCTGATCGCAGCCTGGTCGCCGTCCTTTGCGGGCGATGATGTCGTGGATCGCAGCGGCCTCGATGTCGCGCGCGCACCCTCGCAGGTCCTTGCGCTGGCGGCGCCCTTCATCGCGACGCCGGTGTCGGCGCGCCAGCTTTCCTGAGATCAGGCTACCCTTGGAGACCACATCATGAACCAGGCCAATGAACGTCCCGTTCTCGAAACGCTCGACGCCGAGATCCACAGCCGCCTCGGCTCGCGCCGCGACCTGTTCACCCGAGCGGCCGGAAAGCTCGGCGCGATCGCGACCGCGCCGGTCCTACTCGCCGCGGTGTCGACGCAGGCCTTTGCGCAGGGATTGCCCAAACAGGTCGTCGACGTGCTCAACTTCGCGCTGACGCTCGAATATCTCGAGGATGATTTCTATCGTACGGCCCTGGGGGTCAACGGGCTCATCCCGCCGCAATACGTCCCGGTGTTTGCGCAGATCAGCAAGCACGAGACCGCGCATGTGAAAGCGCTTCAGGGCGTGCTCGGATCCGCCGCCGTGGCCAAGCCGGAGTTCGATTTCACCGCGCGTGGCAAATACCGCGACGTCTTCCAGAACTTCAAGACGTTTGCGGCCGTCTCGCAGGCGCTCGAGGACACGGGCGTGGCGGCCTACAAGGGACAGGCTCCGGCGCTCGTGGGCGGCGGAAAACTGCTCACGACCGCTTTGCAGATCCACTCCGTGGAAGCGCGTCACGCTGCAGAGGTGCGTCTCGTGCGCGGCATCAAGCCGTGGACGGGTGCATTCGACAAGCCGATGAGCAAGCAACAGGTGCTCGCCATCGCCAAGCCCTTCATCGTCGGCTGAGCCAGAGCGAGCGTCCGCATCTGTCAAACTCCCGGGAGGCGCTTCACGGCGCCTTCCGGGGATCCGTAGCGGAAATGCAAAGCTATGTCATTCCTTTGAATTGCGGCGGCTGGCGCATTCCTTGATGCTGCGCTTGCAACCTCCGGGCCCTTACTCGATTTCCCGCGTGGGTCCGGGGCGAGGGAGATCGCTGCTGCTTATGGTTCAAGGTCGGAAAATTATCGCTCCCTTGCTGCTTCGGGCAGCCGTCCTCGACGGGGCGTCATGAGCAAATCCGCAGCTCTCGCCTTTGACGCACCCGACTTCCTCGCGGGTGGCGGAAAAGCCGGCGCCCTCATCCGCGCGATCGACTGGGCCACGACCCCGCTTGGCTCGCCTGAGCAGTGGCCCTATCCGCTGAAGACTCTCGTGGGCGTGATGCTCGCGGCGGGGCAGCCGATGTTCGTCGCCTGGGGCGCGGAGCGCAGGCTCCTCTATAATGACAGTTACGCCGTCATGCTGGCGGACCGCCATCCAGCGGCGCTCGGCCAGCCTATCCTGGAGGTCTGGCACGAGGTGCGCGCGGACATCGCGCCGCTCGTCGAGCAGGTCTTCGCGGGCAAGCCCGTCGAGATGTCGAACATCACGCTTCAGCTCGACCGGCCGGGCCGGCCGCGAGACGCGCATTTCGCCTTCTCGTACACGCCGGTTCGCGACGAAAGCGGCGAGATCCTGGGCCTGTTCTGTCCGTGCACGGAGACGACCGAGCAGGTCGTCGCCGAACGGATCAGGTCGGAGGCGGCCGAGCGGCAACGAATGCTGCTCCAGCAGATGCCCGGCTTCGTGGCCGTGCTGTCGGGTCCCGACCATGTCTATGAATATGTGAACGACGCCTACATCACGCTGGCCGGATCGCGTGATTTTCTTGGACGCAAGGTGCGGGACGCGTTTCCCGAAATCGAAGGGCAGGGCTATTACGAGTTGCTCGATCGCGTCTACGCTTCGGGTGAGCCCTATGTCGCTCGCGAAGCCATGGTGCGTCTCGCCGGCAACGCCAAGGATTCCTACGTCGACCTGTTGTATGAGCCGATCCGCGACGACACTGGCGCCATTTCGGGTATTTTCGTTGGAGGCTACGACGTCACCGAGCGCGTTCTTGTCGAGCAGCGCCGAAGCGCCTTGCTGACGCTCGACGACCGTTTGCGCGACGTCTCCGACCCGGTCGATCTCTCCTACGCGGCGTCCGAACTTCTTGGCGAAGTGCTGCGTGCTTCGCGGGTCGGTTATGGCGCGATCGATCCCGAGGCCGGCACCATCACGGTCGAACGCTGCTGGAGGGTTCCGGGTCTCGACAGCGTCGCTGGCGTGCATCTCGCGGCGGATTACGGTGGCTACTTCGACGAGTTGCGCGCCGGCGCAAACGTGAAGAACGCCGACGTGACGACGGATCCGCGTACGTCGGGCAACACGGAGCCGTTCCAATGGCTCGGCATCCGCGCGTTCCTCGATGTACCTGTGGTGGAGCAGGGCAAGACCATTGCTGAAATGTTCGTCCACTCCATCGCGCCACGCATATGGACGGAAGAGGAAGCCGCCTTCGTCAGCGAGTTCGCCGAGCGCACGCGGGCGGCGATCGCGCGACGGGTCGCCGAGCAGGAATTGCGGGCGAGCGAAGCGCGCCTGCGCGCAATCGTCAACGCCGTGCCGGTTGGCCTTGTCTACGCCGACGCCAACGGGCGCGTGACCGGTGGCAATGCGCACATCGAGGAGATCGTCGGACACCGCGTCTTCCTGTCGAACGGCCTTGAGGATTACGAGGATTGGGTGAGCTTTCACCCGGACGGCCGTCGCGTCCAACGGGACGAGTATCCGCTGGCGCGGGTCATTTCAGGCGCGGAGCAACGCCCCGAACTCGAAGTGCTGTACCGGCGCGGCGATGGACGCGAGGCATGGGTGCGCTTTGTGGCGGCTCCGGTCCACGGACCCGACGGGCGCATCGTGGGCGGCGTGGTCGCCACGCTCGACATCGATCGCGAACGTCGGGCGCAGGAGCGGTTGCGCGAACTCAACGCCAACCTCGAACAACAGGTGATCGAGCGAACGCAGGCGCGCGGCCGCACGTGGCAGGTGACGCCGGATCTCATGGGCGCGCTGAACGCCGACGGCTACTTCAAGACATCCAACCCGGCCTGGAAAACCGTTCTCGGATGGTCCGAGACCGAAGTCGCGTCCAAATCGATCTGGGAACTGCTGCATCCGGACGACATCGAACGCACGCGGTTGGGGTTCGAACTCACAAAAGTCGGCCAGCCGGCGATTCAGTTTCCCAATCGGTACCGCTGCAAGGATGGGTCCTATCGCTGGATCTCGTGGGTCGGCGTTCCCGAGGACGGCCTTATTTATTGTATCGGCCGCGACATCACGGCCGAGAAGGCGCAGGAAGTCGAACTCAAGGCGCGCACGGCCGAACGCGATCAGCTCTGGACGCTCGCGGAAGAGATGCTCGCCCGTGCGAACTACTCCGGCATGATGACGGCCGTGAACCCTGCCTGGACGAAGGTGCTGGGGTTCCAAGAGTCCGAATTGCTGACCCGTCCCTACAGCGACTTCATGCATCCCGATGATGTTGGCGTGACACTCGCGGCGTTGCAATCCATGGGACGGACGAAGCAACCAACGCGTTTCGAAAACCGCATCATGACCGCCGCTGGCGACTGGAAGCCGATCGGCTGGACCGTGGCGCCCGAGCCTGACGGGATCAACTTCATTGCGGTCGGCCGCGATCTCGAGGATGCGAAACGACGCGAGGCCGAACTGGCGGCCGCGCAGGAGGCGCTTCGGCAAAGTCAGAAGATGGAGGCGGTCGGCCAGCTCACCGGCGGCATCGCGCATGACTTCAACAACATGCTCGCCGTGGTGATCGGCTCGCTCGACCTGCTCGCGCGTCGCACCGGCGCGGCGGACGTACGCGCCAAGCGCTACGTGGACGCCGCGACCGATGGCGCGCGCCGGGCAGCCCTGCTGACCCAGCGTCTGCTGGCCTTCTCGCGCCAGCAGCCGCTGCGTCCCGAGCCGATCGACGCCAACAAGCTCGTCGCAGGCATGTCCGAACTGATCCGCGGCGCTCTGGGCGCCGACGTTCGGCTCGAGACCGTGCTGGCGTCCGGGCTCTGGCGCACGCAGGCCGATCCCAACCAGCTCGAGAACGTGATCCTGAACCTCGCGGTCAACGGTCGCGACGCCATGCCGGACGGCGGTCGGCTGACTCTCGAGACACAGAATGCGCATCTCGACGAACGTTACGTCGCGGGACATTTGGGCGTTCATGCCGGGCAATACATTCTCATCGCCGTCACCGACACCGGCACCGGCATGCCTGAAGACGTGGTCGCCAAGGTTTTCGACCCGTTCTTTACCACCAAGGAAGTCGGCAAGGGCACGGGCTTGGGGCTGTCGCAGGTCTATGGTTTCGTGAAGCAGTCCGGCGGCCACGTGAAGGTCTATTCCGAGCCGGGACAGGGGACGACCGTCAAGGTCTATCTGCCGCGTCTCCTGGGCGCGGTGAGCGAGCAGGAGAGCGCGGAAACTTCGTCGGAATTGCCGCTTGGCGAGTCTCAGGAGGTCATCCTTGTCGTCGAGGACGAGCCGGCGGTCCGACAGTTCAGCATCGATGCGCTGACGGAGCTCGGCTATCCGATCATCGAGGCCGACAGCGCCGCAACTGCGTTGCGTCTGCTCGACGCGCATCCGGAAATTGCGCTCATGTTCACGGACGTCGTCATGCCCGAAGTGAACGGCGCCAAGCTCGCCGTCGAGGCGCGCAAGCGCCGGCCCGGCCTGCGGATTCTCTTCACGACGGGCTACACCCGCAATGCGGTCGTGCACAACGGCGTGCTGGACCAGGGCGTGCAATTGCTCGGCAAGCCGTTCTCGATCGAGGAGCTCGCCGCCAAGGTGCGCGAAGTCCTCGATGCGCCCATCGCCGAACCCGGCGCGTAAGCGGGCGGCTTCGACCAGACAGGTTGCTGCACATGTTGAACAAGCGGGCTTTGCAGGTTGCGGTGTTGCTGGCGAGCGTCGTGCCGATCGGCGCGGGGCTCGCGGGCGTGTTCGAAGGCAGCCTGTTCCTGTCCGACCAGCTCGCGCCGGCCGCGCAGGACAGTCACTTCCGCTACCTGTCGGGTCTCTTGCTCGCGATCGGACTGGCGTTCGCCAGCGCCGTGCGGCGGATCGAACGGCACGGCGGGTTGTTTCTTCTTCTCACCGGAATCGTCGTGACCGGCGGCCTCGCGCGGCTGGCCGGACTCGTGTTCACGGGCGCGTCCTCCACCAGCACGCTGTTCGCGCTCTTCATGGAGCTGCTGGTGACGCCCGCCATCTTCATCTGGCAAAGATCGGTCGCACGCTGACGCTCAGGGGCGCTCTGAGGCATTCTTCAGGGTCGCCCGATATTTCTCCAGCCCGGCGGGGCGCTGTTTTGGAATGAGGCTGATTCCGAATTGCATGATCAGCACGACAAGATAGGCGGCGAGCTGAAAGAAGGTCGGCTCGTCTGAATATCCGATGATGCATTGGAGCATGTGCCCGAACAGTGACTCCTGGGAGACGATGGCTTTCGTGCTCCAGATGACCGTCGAGGAAACGATGTTGAGGTCTTGCAGGATTTCAACGCTACGCGCCGCCATGCCGGCTGAAAACAGGATCAGCACGAGGTTCGCCGCCTGCATGACGGGGCGGATCGGAAGCGCCGCGATGCTGTGATAGATGACGTAGATGGCCGACAGCCCGACACTCACCCCGAGCACGAGGCCGAGCATCACGCAAAGAAGCGTGTCCTTGGTGGATGCGACGACGCCATAAAGAAAAAGGATCGTTTCCGATCCCTCCCGGAACACGGCGGCGGCGATCACGATCGCCATGCTGCCGAGCAGTTTCCCGTCCTGCACCGACGCCTTGCCGCGGCGATGAAGGCCGAGCACGAAGGCCTCGCCATAACGCACGCGCCATGCACGAAACAGGAGCAGCGATCCTGTCGCCAGAATGAGGAGCGTTGCGCCAAGAAGGTCTTCGCCCTGTTCGGCCCAGGCGGCGTGCAGGACGATCACCGCTGCGGCGAAGGCCAACGCCAATGCGAAGCCGACCGCGACGCCGCCGACGATCCAGCGCCGTTTGGGAGAGACAGGATCGAGCACGGCGAAACACAGCGCCACGACGAACCCGAGTTCGAGGCTTTCACGCAAGCAGATCAAGAAGCTGGCGAGCATCCGACGCGCCCTCCCTATTTGGTGGTTTCTGGGTTTTGAGTTTTGGATGAGATGGGAACGGCCGCGGTGGAGAGCCGGCGCTCGGGGCGGGGAGGAGTCGCTTCCGGGCCAGCGGTTGTTGACCCGGATGCTTGTGTGTCGATCAGATCAGATGAATGTCGAAAGCATTCAGGATCGTGACTTTCTGCAGGGTGATCGTGTCGGCCCCGGCGGTGATCACGACGTTTGCGCCGACGGTGGCGGAATGGGCCAGAACATCGTCCACCGATGCGAACAGCGCGCGCGACAATTCCAGTATGTCGTGATTGTCGTTGGCCACGCTGAAATCGGTGATGACATCCTGCCCGAACCCGGCGCCGAAGTAGAAGGTGTCGTTCCCGAGGCCGCCGGTCAGACTGTCGGCTCCGGTGCCGCCGGTGATGCGATCCGCGCCGTTGCCGCCGTTGATCGTGTCAGCGCCGGCGTCGCCGAACAGACGATCGTCGCCACTGCCGCCGGTCAGCGCATCGTTGCCCGCGCCGCCGATCAGTGTGTCGGCCTGGTTGCCACCCGACAGCCTGTCATCGCCGCCGCCACCGATGATGGTGCTGGCCGCATTGCTCGCGGCGGTTCCCTGGAAAGCTCCGTTTCCATTGAAGATCAGCGTCTCGACATTTGCTGCGGAGTTCATGTCGAACTTGGCGAGCGTGGTGTAGATCCTGTCGTTGCCGCCATTGCCGGCCTCGACAACCTTGTCGCCTGTGTTGTCGACGAAGTACGTGTCGTTGCCGCCGAGCCCCGTCATCGTGTCCTGACCCGCGAGCCCGTTGATGATGTCGGCGCCAGCAGTGCCATTCATCGAATTGTTGCCGGTTGTCGCACCGCCGACCACGTTTTCAGCAGCAAGGCCATTGGTGATCTGCACGTTGATCGTTTGCAGCACGACGTGACCCGCCGCGTCCGACGCCTGAACGACGACGCTCCAGACGTGACCAGGGTTGGTCGGATCCTCGAAGTCCAGCAGCGCCGGGTTGGCGACCACGAGCTGGTTGCCCGAGAGGGCAAAGCGTCCGTCGGCCGAGTCGACGAGACTCAGCGTGACAGAACCGCCTTCCGGATCGCTTGCAGCGATCGCGCCAACGGTCAACGCGGGCGCGGCGACGGCGTGCGTCTCGGCAATCGACATGACGGCCGCGGACGTGATCAGCGGCGCCTCGTCGACATTGGTCACCGTCACGACGACATCCTTCACGATGGAGGCGTTCCCGCTGTCCGTCGCCTGGATCTTGATGTTGTAGACGTTGCCGTGCGCCGGGTTTTCGAAATTTGGCGCCGTGACGAATTTCAGCAAGCCGGTCGCCGGATCCAGCGCGAACAGGC
>JAQGKM010000425.1 GCA_028290125.1 Hyphomicrobiales bacterium
TCCTGGGCGATCTCGCCCGTGCGCGTCAACGCGAGATAGCCGACCGACACGACATGCGGATCGCGATCGTCCGCCATGGCGTGGCGGCCGCGGTCGCCGAAGGTGTAGAGCTGTTCGACATAACCCAGCGGAACGCCGGTCTGCTCGGAGACCCACGCGCGCAGGCCGATCTCGAAGGTCCGGTGCGCGACGGGATCGAACGGACCCGACGGCAGGGCCGCCGCGCTGACGGCGGAGGCCGCGCGGGCCACGAGGATCATCGGCTCGGGCGTGTCGGACGACGCCGCGCCGCTCACTGCGACGATGGCCGCCGTCAGTCCGATCTCGACAGGTAGCGGATGAGCCGTCTGCGTCACGCGTTCTCCCGCCGTGCAATGTCGAGCGCGAAGGGCTCGCCCTCAAAACAATCCCGCCCACGGCCGATGTCCGCGATCGCCGCGATCATGCGCCCATCGCGGCGCAGATGCACGTCGCCCAGCGCGACAAGTCGCGCATTGGGCGTGGCGGAGGGCGACAGGGCGCGCAAGCGTTGCGCCGTCGCGCGTTCGTCGGCGTCGGGATGCAGCGCGCAATAGGCGATATAGGCGGCGGCGGTCGAACGGCTGACGCCCGCGTAACAATGAATGACCAGCGGCTCGGCGCGATCCCACCGGCGGATGAAGGTCAGCAGCTGCGCAATGTGCGCGCTTTCCGGCAGGATGTGGCCGTCCGTCTGCTCGGTGATGTCCGACAGGCCGACGAACAGATGCCGGTCGGGCGCGATTTCGGGCGGGCGCGGCACATGCGTCGCGGCGTTGATCAGCGTGACGAGACTCTTCGCACCGACGGCGCGCACCGTTTCGGGGACACGGGACAACGAGCACACATGAATGCGGGGCATGCCGAACTCCTCTAGCGGGGCCCGTCGCTCATTTCGGCTTCGATCGCGCGGAAGCGGGAGATGAAGAGATCTTCCGCCTTGTCAGAGGGCATGGGCGCAATCAGCTGGTCGAGTTCGCGCAGGCGCAGGTCGGGCCGCCCGAAGAATCGTTCGGCCTCCTCCTGAGCAAAGCCAGCCAGATGTGTCGCTTCGAAGAAGGCCGCGGCGCGATCGGCGTTTTTCACCATGCGTTGCACGGCCGGCGCAGGTTTCGCCGGCAGCGAGAAGCGCAGGTGGATGGCGCCGATCAACCGCGCTTCGACCTCCTTGTAGGCGTCGCCGATCACCGCCTTGAACGGCGAGATGATGTCGCCAATCACATATTCGGGCGCGTCATGCAGCAGCGCCATCAGGCGTTGCGCGGGCGAGACATCAGAGTCCATCGCGATGGCGATATGCTCGACCAGCACCGAATGCTGGGCGACCGAAAAAATGTGCGGCCCGCGCGTCTGTCCGTTCCACCGCGCGACGCGCGCGAGACCGTGCGCAATGTCCTCGATCTCGATGTCGAGCGGCGAGGGATCTAGCAGGTCGAGACGACGGCCCGACAGCATGCGCTGCCAGGCGCGAGGCGTATCCTTACGCACGGCCATGTGGGTCTTTCCTGTAGGAGAGCGCGGCGCATTCCGCGTGGCGGCAGCAGTCGACCAGATGATCGTTGACCATGCCGACCGCTTGCGCGAAGGCGTAGACGATGGTCGGGCCGCAGAAGTTGAAGCCGCGCGCCTTGAGGTCTTTCGAGATCTTCATCGAGAGCGGCGTCTGTGCGGGCATTTCGCCCATGTGGCGGATGCCGTTCTGCAGCGGCGCGCCGTCGAAGAAACTCCAGAGATAATTGGCGAAGCCTTCGCCTTCCTGAATCTTCAGGTAGGCGCGCGCGGAGGGGATCGCGCTCTCGATCTTCGCGCGATTGCGGACGATGCCCGCATCCTGCATCAAAGCCTCGACCTTGCCGGCGTCGTAGCGGGCGATCTTCTCCGGCTCGAAGCCGTCGAAGGCGGCGCGAAACGCGTCGCGCTTGCGCAGGATGGTGATCCACGACAGGCCCGCCTGAAAACCGTCGAGGATCAGCTTCTCGAACAAGGCGCGATCGTCCCATTCGGGCACGCCCCATTCGGTGTCGTGGTAGTCGACATAAAGCGGGATGTCCTCGCGCGGCCACGGGCAGCGGCGCTTGCCATCGGCATGCAGGACAGTGGTGCGAAGGGCGGGAGCATCGGTCATTGCCTAAAGAATTAGCCGCTCGCCCGCCCCAGCGGAAGGGGGCTTACAAAGCGGTGCTCGCCGTGCCTTTCATCAGAACGGGGCCGGTGGGACGTCCGGTCGGCGAGCCGCCGGCGGGCTCGAGCGTGATTTCGAACAGCTGGTCGGGGGTCGTGCGCGGCAGCGAGTCGAGCGACAGCGTCATGTTGCGGGCTGTCGCCAGCGTGCCGAGCGAAACCGGACCGCGGGCGCGGTCCCACAACGTCCAGATCTGGAGCGTCCGGCCATCGGGCGCCGAGACATCCGTCAGCGCCACCAGTTCCGCCCGCCCGTCGGCGCGCACGTTCACGAGGCCGGCCGGCCGTCCCGAATCGTCCAGCATGACGGCGACCAGCGCGGGCTTGCGCTGCGCCTCGCGCACGGCGAAGCCGAGCCCGGTCGCCAGCAGCAAGGCGGCAAAGCCGGTGGCCAGCCCGACCGGGCGCCAGAAGCCGAGGTTTTCCCAAAGACGCGACCAGCGGCTGTCGCGCAGCGGTGCGGGCAGGGGCAGGCGGCGGCCGAGATTGGACTCGATCTTCGTCCAGAGGCCGGCGTCGGGTTCGTACCTTGGCGCGGTCTCGTCGAATTCAGAGAGCCGGGTGCGCCAGCCGGCGACGCGCGCGGCGAAGTTCGGGTCGGTCTCGATGAGGCGTTCGGCGAGAGTCTGTTCGGGTTCGTCCAGCAGGCCGATGACATGCTCGGCGGCGAGACGATCGAAATCCTCGTGGGTGAAATTGGCGCTGCTCATGCCATGCACTCCTTGAGCGCGCTGAGCGAACGGCGGATCGTCGACTTCACGGTGCCGAGCGGCAGGCCGAGCTTTCCGGCGAGTTCGCCGTGTGTCAGCCCCTGCGCATAGGCGAGCACGATCATGCTGCGCCGCGCGGGCTCCAGCCGTTCGAGGCAGCGCCGCAAGGCTTTCGCGTCGGAGAGGCGCGCGACGCAGGCCTCCGGGGTTTCTCCCTCGCTTTCGAGCGTCAGCAACGTTTCTTCTCCGGCGGACGAGCCGCTTCTTTCGCCGCGCAGGATGTTGAGCGCGCGGTTGCGCAGCACCGTGTAGAGCCAGGCGCGCGCCTGACCGCGCGCGGAATCGAAACTGGCGGCCTTGCGCCAGACCTGCACGATGCAATCGTGCACGGCTTCTTCCGCGAGGTCGCGCCGCCGCAGGATGCGCATGGCGACGCCGATCATCGCAGGCGCCTCGAGATCGTAGATCGCGCGCAACCCCGCACGCTCGCCGCGCGCGACGAGCCGCATGGCGTCATCGAGCGACATGCCGGCCGGCCGCAGATCGCTGAACACACGGGTCATCCTGCCTCTCCTCGACTCAAGTACACGCGAGCTTCGCCGCCGGATGCAAATTCGGAAAAAAACTTTCCGGCCGTGCATCCAGGAGGGGGGCCTGCCGTGTATCCGCACCGCCAGCCCAATCGGGCCTCAGAAGAATAGTCCGGGAGACGATCATGTATCGCACATTCGCAGTCGCCACACTCGCCAGCCTGCTGCTCGGCGGCGTCGCCCAGGCGCAGACCGTCGCCGCCCTCGTCGGCGACGACACACTCGCCATGGTGGACGTGAGCGCCGGCAAAGTCACCAAGACCATGAAGATCACCGGCGCCGGCAAGATTCTCGGCATCGACGTACGTCCCGCCGACGGCATGCTCTATGCGCTCGCCGACGACGGCAGCCTGTTCACCGTGGACACGGCCGGCAAGGCGACGCTCAAGTCGAAGCTCGACAAGATGCTGCCGAAGGACACGATGGCGACGGTCGACTTCAACCCGGTCGCCGACCGTCTTCGCGTCATCGGCAGCGACGGCTCGAACCTGCGCGTCAACGTCGAGGACGGCAAGGTGACGACCGACGGCATGCTGTCTTTCACCGACACCGACATGCACAAGGGCGAGACCCCGAAGATCGTCGCCGGCGCCTATACCAACTCGATGAAGGGCGCGAAGGAGACCGTGCTGTACGACGTCGACATGACGATCGGCGCGCTCATCAAGCAGGTCCCGCCGAATGACGGCAAGCTCAGCGCCGTCGGCAAGTTTGGCGTGACGGCGAAGTCCTACGCGTTCGACATCGTCTCGACGGGCGAAAAGAACGACGCCTTCCTGATGGCCGACGACACGCTCTATTCGGTGTCGCTGGAAACCGGCAAGGCCACGGTGGTGAAGAAGATTGCGGGCGTCACCGGCATGGTGCGCGACATCGCGATCATGCCCGCCATGTAATCTGAGCTCAGGGCATGTTCGCCGGCAGCAGCTCGATGATGCTGGCGCCGGCGACCATCTCCTGACCAGCGGCTATCGCTTCTTCGGCGCGGTCTGTGCGAATCATCGCCAGGCCGCGTTCGCGCGCCGACGATCCCATCACGCCGATCGACAGGTCGCCGGCCCTTATTTCAGAGCCGGGCGGCGGAGCGGGGCCCCGCAGGCGCACGGGCACGATGCGCTTGCGCGCGGCGCCGCGATGAGCCATGCGCGACACGACCTCCTGACCGACATAGCAGCCCTTCTTGAAGTCGACGCCGTGGATGAGATCCATGTCGGCGTCGTGCGGGAACACTTCGCCATAGGCGAAGTCGACCCCGCCGCGCGGAACGCCGCAAATGATGCGATGGGCCTCATAGTCAGCCTTTGCCGCCGACGCCGAAGTCTCAGCAAGTTCGCGCGGCATGACGGCGCGGCGCCCGAGCCCGGGGTGGCGCGGATCGTCGAACTCGAGTCCATCCGACACGGCCCCGTCCCACAAGGCGAGCACGCCGTGCTGCAGATCCGGCGCAAGGCTGACGCGCGCGCGCAGCTTGTACATCGACAGCCGCTTGATCAGCGCCGTCGCAAGGTCTGCATCGACGTCGAGCAGAAAACCTTCGGCATCTTCGAGAATCAGAAAATCGAACAGGATCTTGCCCTGCGGCGTCAGCAGGGCGCCAAAGCCCGCGGCCTGCGGGGAGATCTTGTCCATGTCGCAGGTGACGAGACCTTGCAGGAAGCTCCGCGCATCCTCGCCGGCGATCCGCAGGAGGCCGCGATCGTCGAGAAAGGCTGATGGCATGCGCGTGTCTGCTCCTGCGGGCGGGTCGCTCATAGGTAGGCGGTTTCACGCGCCACGCAAGGCGCCGTCAGGGTTCAGGCAGAAACGTGTGCCAAGTGCCGTCCGCACCGATCCGCACCCGGTGGAAGGGCGGCGGCGTCGCGCCGAGGTCGGCGAAGCGCAGACAAGAGAGCATCGCGAGCCGCATGGGGGCGTCGGGCGCCTTGGGGGGCGCAAAGGCGAAGGCCGGCCAGCCATAGCTCTGGAACGGACCGCGGCGGATGCGGACATAGGGCTGTTCCATCACGGCCTTCAGGATCGCCAGCGCTTCGACGCCGCGACCGTCGAAGGACCGCGCCTTGAGCGCGTCGAGCGGATCGAAACCCGGGCCCTTCTTGAGCCCGCGCTCGAACAGGGGCGGCACCTCGTTCCATTCGACCGGGGTGCGCAGCCGCTCGATGTCGCCGTCCTCGACCGCCTCGAGGATCTTGAGCCGCAAGGCCGCAACCCGTGCGGGCAGGGCCGTCAGATCGCTGGAGGGCGCGGATATCTGTTCCTGGGTGGGTGTCGCCATGGCGGTCTTCTAGCCGCCCCGTGCGGCGAAGCGAAGGCGCCTAGTGCCGGCTTGCGAGCGAAAACTCACCGGCGACGATGCGATCCGGCAGCGTCCTGGCGAAAGAGGCGACATGGTCTTCGCCATAGGTGACGACCAGTTCCTGAAACGCGGCGAAGAGAGCCGCATGGGCGAAGGAATCGCTCTCGATGCCCGCAAGAATCGCCTCGGCGAAAGCTTCGGTCACATAGCCGAGCGCCTCGCGGCGTGTCTCTGCGGCGTCGGGGTCTTCGATGGAGGTCAGGATCGGATCGTTCATCACGGACAGACACTAACCTTTGCCGTTCACGGGTGCGACCGGCGTCTTTAGAAAGGGTTAATGCGGTCGTAGGTATGTGGGTCCGATTGCCGTGAATACGACATCTGTCGCCGTCATTGCGAGCGGAGCGAAGCAATCCAGACAGCAATGCTTCCGGTCGAACAGAGATGGCCCATCGTCCGGGCTAATCAAGATTTCACGGCGGCTCTGGATTGCTTCGCTTCGCTCGCAATGACGGCGGTGAGGCGTTGGCTAACCGCCGCCGAACTTACCCGTGATGTCGTGCGACAGCCTTCCGCCTTCGGTGACGAAGCGCTCCATCGCGGTTTGCGCATTGGCCGTGCAGGTGCGGTAAGTCACCTGATAACCGCGAAAGCCGCGGTTGAAGGCGCCGGCCAGGCGTTCGCGCCTTGTCTCGCCGGAGGCTTCCGCGTCGAGCAGCGCGTTCATGCGGGCTGACCAGACCGCGCCGTCCTTCGCGCCGCACAGGTCGCGCAGATAGGCCAGCGCGCCCATGATCTCCGACAGCCTCATCAATTGCGGCTCATAGGGCGGCAGGTTTTCGAGCTGCGGCGGCGGCGCGGGCGGGGGAGCGGCGTTCGTCGCAGGTGGGGGCGCGGTGCGCGTCACAGCGCGCGGACCCTCGCGTTGCTGGCCCAGCGCAGGCGCGGCCA
>JAQGKM010000427.1 GCA_028290125.1 Hyphomicrobiales bacterium
GGAAAGCCAGATCAGCAGCATGGCGGCCGACGCAATGAGCGAGAACGGATTGGCGATGTCCTTGCCGGCCAGCGTCGGCGCGGAGCCGTGCGCCGCCTGCGCCATGCCGTGGTGTTCGCCGGCGTTCAGCGAGGCGCCGAGCCCGAGGCCGCCGGCGAGCTCCGCCGCTTCGTCCGAGAGAATGTCGCCATACATGTTGGTGGTGACGATCACGTCGTAGCGGCTGGCGTCGCGCACCAGCAGCGCAGCCATCGCGTCCACCAGCTGCTCTTCCACCTCGACGTCCGGATAGTCCTTGGCGATTTCGCGCGTGGCTTCGAGAAACAACCCGTCCGACAGCCGCAGCACATTGGCCTTGTGGACCACGCAGACTTTCCGGCGGCGCGTCATCGCAAGGTCGAACCCCTCGCGCGCGATGCGCAGCGATGCGTGCCGCGTGATCTTGCGGATCGCCAGCGCGACATCGGGCGTCGGCATGACTTCGCCCGGCCCCATGAACATCGAGCGGTCGGCATAAAACCCCTCGGTGTTCTCGCGCACCACCACCAGATCGAACGGCTTGCGGCTCGGCGCCTCGACGCCGTCGCGGGTGCGAGAGGGCCGGATGTTGGCGAAGAGGTCGAGGTTCTTGCGCAATTCGCCCGACGGATTCAGCCCGCCCTCCGCGGCCGGCGGATAGGCATTGTGCGACACGGGGCCAAGCACGATGCCGTCAGCCCCGCGTGCGGCCTCCAGCACGCTTTTGGGGAATGTCGTGCCTGCCTCCTTGAGGCTCGTGAAGCCGATGTCGCCGGAGGTGAAGTGGAGGCCGAGTTTGTGGATGGCATCGACATGGCGCAGCACATCCACGCTCGCCCGCGTGATCTCCGGGCCGATGCCATCGCCTTCGAGCACAAGCAGGTTGATGCGATCGGACGCCATGTCGGTGTTCCTCCGTTCGAAGATGAACTGCCACGTCGCTTGGCTCATCTCAATTGTGCAAGTGCACCAAAAATGACTGCAAGGGACGATTGGAATCCCCCTCCCCCTTGCGGGGAGGGGCTAGGGGTTGGGGTCGTGAGGCGCCAGCAAAACGCTCTCGGATCACCGGAGAGGCGCGTCGACCCCCACCCCGCTCGCCTTCGGCGAGTCGCCCTCCCCGCAAGGGGGAGGGAAAGGCATGCGGCGCTTGCCGGCATTGTTGGTCAGCGAATTGATGCACCGGCACAGCGGCAACGGCGCCCGTCAGAGCGACGACGCATCGGCGACCTGCGACCAGGGCTTCGCCTGCGCAATGCGCGCCTCGAAGGCCTCGATCTCGGCGCGGTGCTTCAGCGTGAGGCCGATGTCGTCCAGCCCCTCCAGCAGGCGCGTGCGGTCGGCGTCCGGGATCTCGAAGGCGAGCCGGAGGCCGTCAGGCCCGGAGATCGTGCGGGCGACGAGATCGACGGTGAACGGCGCGGCGCCATCGGCCGCCACCACGGCGGCGTCGAGCCGGTCCGCTTCGGCGTCAGGCAGCACGATCGGAAGGATGCCGTTTTGCATGCAGTTCTCGCGATAGATGTCGGCGAAGGAGCGCGTCACGATGCACGACACGCCGATTGCCTGGAACACCCAGACGGCGCTCTCGCGCGACGAACCGCAGCCGAAATTGCGGCCCGCGACCAGCATCACGCCAGAGCGGAACTGCGGCTTGTTGAACACGAAATCTGGATCCGGCGTCCCGTCGTCGAAGCGGCGGCGGTTGCGGAACAGCGTCTGCGTGTAATCCTCATGCAGCCGCGTGCCGCCCGCGACCGGCGCGATCTGGTCGGTGTTGACGTCGTCTTCCAGAAACGGAATGGCGACGCCGGTGACGGCGGTGAAAGCTTTCATGGCGTCACGCTCTCGAGCTTGCTGACATCGACGATGCGGCCGCTCACGGCGGCGGCGGCGGCGAGCGCGGGGCCGACGAGATGCGTGCGCACGCCCCTGCCCTGCCGGTTTTCGAAATTGCGGTTGGTGGTCGACAGGATGCGCTCGCCGATGTCGCCGTTTTCGCCGTTCGTGCAGGCGCACATCGAGCACGCCGACTCGCCCCAGATGAAACCGGCGTCGCGGAACACGGCGTCGAGGCCGATGGCCTCGGCCTGCAATTTCACCTTGCGCGATCCCGCAACGACCAGCGCGGTGACGCCCGCCGCCACGTGCCGGCCGCGCACGATCTCCGCCGCCTCGCGCAGATCCGGCAAGCGCGCATTGGTGCACGAGCCGATGAAGACGCGATCGACATTCAGCCCCTCGTTCTTCTAGCCGGGCTGCAGGCCCATGTAATGCAGCGCGCGCTCCACCGCGCCGCGCTGGTCGGCCGGCAGATGTGCTGGATCGGGCGCATGACCGGTGACGCCGACGACCTGGCCGGGGTCCGTGCCCCAGGTGATCTGCGGCGCCAGCCCCTCGCAATCGACCGTGATCTCGCGGTCGAAGACGGCGTCGTCATCGCTCTTCAGCGTGCGCCAGAAGGCCAGCGCCTGCTCCCACATGGCGCCCTGCGGCGCCCACGGGCGGCCCTTGATCCAGTCGAACGTCTTCTCGTCGGGCGCGACGAAGCCGCTGCGCGAGCCCATTTCGATGGTGAGGTTGCAAAGCGTCAGGCGGCCCTCGATCGACAGGTCGCGCGCCGCCGCGCCGGCGAATTCGATGGCGTAGCCCCGCCCGCCCGACGTGCCGATCTGCGACAGGATCTTCAGCGCGACATCCTTGGCGGACGCATGCGGCCCGATCCTGCCCGCGAGATTGATCCGCATGCGCTTCGGCTTCGAGATGGCGATGACCTGCGTCGCCAGAATGTGCTCCAGCTCCGTCGTGCCGACGCCGAACGCCAGCGCGCCCAGCCCCCCGACCGTGCAGGCGTGGCTATCGGGCACGGCATGGGTGGCGCCTGGCAGCACCATGCCGATCTCGGGCGCGACGACATGGGAAATGCCATGCTCCGCATCGCCGAGGTCGAAGACCCGCACGCCATTTTCGCGGCGGCCCTCGCGCATGGCGTCGATGAAGGCCTTGCCTTCCGGATTGGTGGTTTCGGTGCGGTCCGGCTTGGCCGAGGGCGTGTGGTCGAGCGCCGAAAAGGTGAGGTCCGGCCGGCGCACGCGGCGGCCCGCCGCCTTCAGCTTGCCGAACGCATGGGGCGCATGAAGTTCATGCAGAACGTGGCGATCGATGTAGACGAGATCGCGGCCATCGGCCCGCTGGCCGACGACATGCGCGTCCCAGATCTTGTCGAAGAGCGTCGCGCCCATACCCGTGTCCTCCCGGAGCCTTGGTCGGCCCTGCT
>JAQGKM010000435.1 GCA_028290125.1 Hyphomicrobiales bacterium
CGGCGGCGCCGTCGCCCTTGAAGACGAAGATGTTGAGCGTGTCGAACGTCTCGAAATTCTGGTTGCCGCTGGTGTTCTTGATCTGGATCGAGAGCACGCCGCCGCGCGGCGCCTGCGGGTTCACATAGGCGAAATGCGGGAAGTCGGCAGGCAGCGCCAGTTCGCCGAAGGTGGAAAGGCCATGCGTCTCGACTTCGCCCGCGGCGAGCGCGCGCGCGAAGCCGGCCGGCAGGGCAAGGGAGCCCAGCGCAGCGGAGCCAAGCTTCAGGGTCGTGCGGCGTGTCAGGGCCATTCAGTCCTCGCGGGGTCGCCTCAGGGTGCGGCGATGATTCGAGGGGATTATGTCGCTTTTTCGAGGGGCCGCCAGCGTGGCCGGTCATAAACCCTCTCCCGGAGGGAGAGGGTCGGCGCGAAGCGCCGGTGAGGGGTTGCGGCGCCGGCGGTTTCACGCCGCACACTGTAACCCCAGTCTGCTCCGCAGACAGCTTCTCCCTCTGGGAGAAGCGGGTGCCTCACGCTCGTCCAACAAAAAAGGCCGGGACAAAGCCCGGCCATTTCAAATCCTGCCTGTCGCCGCTTACGGGAGCGGGGCGGGCGCTTCCGCGAGGCTGCGGAGGTAGGCGATGATGTCGGCGCGGCGCGATGCGTCCTTTTCGCCGCCGTAGGCCATCTTGGTGCCGCTGGCGAAGCCCTTGGGCGCCTCGATGAAATGGTCGAGCGCGGCGTAGTCCCACTTGCCGCCCTTGCCCTTGAGCGAGTCGGAATAGGCGAAACCTTCGTGGCTCGCGATCGGGCGTTCGACCACGCCGTAGAGGCCCGGGCCGACCTTGTTGGCGCCGCCCTTGTCGAAGACATGGCAGGCGGTGCAGGGCTTGATCAGGCCTTCGCCCTTCTTGGCGTCGGCCTTGGCGAGGCGCTCGCCGATCGGAGGCGCGGCGGCCGCGGCAGCGCCGCCAGCGCTGGCCGTCTCGACTTCGGCGGAGGGCAGGGCATAGGCCGACTGCTTCGGCACGCCGTGATGGAAGATGCCGTCCGAGAGAATGCCAAGCCCCATGACGAAGAGCAGTGTGCCGAGAACTGCGCCGGCGATTTTGTTGAATTCGAAGGAATCCATGGTCGTGAGGGCTCCGCACTTGCTGGGCTTGGGCTGCGCAGCGCGCAACCGTTCACGCCGCACCCGGATAGAGGCGCCGCGCGCGCCTGATTAGCCGCTTTGCGGGGGGCTTGGCAACACGTATAAGCAGGGCCGCCCTGATACCTTTCGCCGCTCGGCTCACGCCGCAACGGCGTTTCCGCTTTCCTTATGGGACATGCGCGCCGAAATGTCCGACCCGATCGTTCTCGTCCCGGCCCGTCTGGGCTCCACCCGCCTGCCGGGCAAGCCGCTGGCCGACATTCACGGCGAGCCGATGATCGTGCATGTCTGGCGTCGCGCCTGCGAGGCGGGCGTCGGCCCGGTGCTGGTGGCGGCGGATGCGCCCGAGATCGTCGACGCCATCCGGGCGGCGGGCGGCCACGCCGTGCTGACCCGCGCCGACCACGAATCCGGCTCCGACCGGATCTTCGAGGCGCTCGAAGCCTTCGACCCCGAGGGCCGCCATGACGTCGTGGTCAACGTGCAGGGCGACCTGCCCACCATAGAGTCTTATGCGATCCAGGCCGCGCTGCTGCCGCTGGCCGATCCGGCGGTCGACATCGCCACGCTGGCGGTCGAGATCACCCGCGAGGAAGAGCGGACGGATCCGAACGTCGTGAAGATCGTCGCCAGTCCGATTTCCGCCGGGCGCTTTCGCGCGCTCTACTTCTCCCGCGCCACCGTGCCGCACGGGCCGGGGCCGCACTATCATCACATCGGGCTCTACGCCTATCGCCGCAAGGCGCTCGCCCGCTTCGTGGCGCTGGCGCCGTCTCCGCTGGAGAAGCGCGAAAAGCTCGAACAATTGCGGGCGCTGGAGGCCGGGATGCGCATCGACGTCTCGCTCGTCGACGCCGTGCCGCTCGGCGTCGATACGCCGCACGATCTCGAGCGCGCACGGGCGCTGCTCGCAAGGACGAACCAATGACCAGCAAGATTGCCTATCAGGGCGAGCCGGGCGCCAATTCCCACATCGCCTGCGACGACGTCTACCCGGACATGGAGCCGATGCCCTGCGCCACCTTCGAGGATGCGCTCGGCGCGATCCAGGAGGGCGTGGCGTCGCTCGGCATGATCCCGATCGAAAACTCGATCGCGGGTCGCGTCGCCGACATCCACCACTTCTTGCCGAACTCCGGGCTGCACATCGTCGGCGAGTATTTCCTGCCGATCCACTTCCAGCTGATGGCGATCAAGGGCGCGACGCTCGACACCGTGAAGGACGTCTACAGCCACATTCACGGGCTCGGCCAGTGCCGCAACATCATCCGCAAGCTCGGGCTGACGGCGCATGACGGCGGCGACACCGCGGGCTCGGCGCGGCAGGTGCGCGACTGGAACGACCCGACCCGCGCCGCGCTCGCGCCCGCAATGGCGGCCGGCATCTACGGCCTCGATGTTCTCGCGAAGGACGTCGAGGATTTCGCCCACAACACGACGCGCTTCGTCGTGCTGTCGAAGGAGCCCGACTGGATCGCGCCCAACAATGGTCCGACGGTGACGACCTTCGTGTTCCGCGTCCGCAACGTGCCGGCCGCGCTCTACAAGGCGCTTGGCGGCTTTGCGACCAATGGCGTGAACATGTCGAAGATCGAGAGCTACATGGTCGAGGGCGAGTTCTCGGCGACGCAGTTTCTGGTCGACGTGGACGGCCACCCCGATGACCCGGCGCTGAAGCGCGCCTTCGAGGAGCTCGCATTCTTCACCCGCGAAGTGCGCATCCTGGGCGTCTACGCGGCGCACCCGTTCCGCATCGAATCGCAGAAGGCGGCGGAGTAGGCGTCGTCATTGCGAGCGGAGCGAAGCAATCCAGTCAGCACCCTTTCGGGTCGCCTGCGGATATTGATGAAGTGAAAGTGGGAAGCCTCACGTGAGGCTTCTGGATTGCTTCGCTGCGCTCGCAATGACGGCTGTCGCCTCTTCATCCACCTGCACGCCGCTCGCGTCGGCCTGCGCCAGCCAGTCGCCGACACGCTTTCCGCCCAGCGTCAGATCGCCCGCGACCTCCGCCAAGGGCGCCAGCACGAAGGCGCGTTCGTGCGCGCGGGGGTGCGGGATCGTCAGGTCCGGCTCGTTCACCTTGGCGTCTCCAAAGGCGATCACGTCGATGTCGATGTTGCGCGGACCCCAGCGGCGATCGCGCACGCGGCCGCTGGTCTTTTCAATCTGCAGACAGAGTTCGAGCAAGGCGCGCGCGGAAAGATCCGTTTCGATGGCGACCGCCATGTTGAGGAAGTCCGGCTGATCGGTCACGCCCCACGGCGGCGTGCGATAGACACGCGAGAGCGCGACGAGCGCGACGCCCTGCGCAAACGCCAGCGCGCGCAAGGCGGTCGCAAATTCCGCCGCGACATCGCCGAGGTTGCCGCCCAACGCGAGATAGGCGCGTGTCATGTCGCGTGTCACGGAGCGCTGCGCGACAGGCGCAAGTGAATACCGACCGCCGACAGTCGCTCGGCGATCGGCGGCTTCAGCTTGCGCACCCGCAGGTCGACGCAGGTCACGGTCGGGAATTCGTCGAGCATCCCCTGCGCCAGTGCGGCGGCGGCGGCTTCCACCAGCTTGTAGCGCGTGTCGACGAACAGCCGGCGCAGCGTCTTGACGATGCGGTCGTAGTCGAGCGCATCGCCGAGCTCGTCGCTGGCGGCGGCGCGCGAAATGTCCGTCGTCAGTTCGAGATCGAGCAGAAACGCCTGTCCGAACTCACTCTCGTGGCGATGCCAGCCGTGATAGGCGTGGAGTTCGAGCGCTTCGATAAGGACTTGCGCGATCATGCCCGGGCCTGTTCCTGTGCTGTGAAGGCGGCGACCATCTTCATGGCGTCGACATGGGGCGCGACATCATGCGCGCGGATGATGCGGGCGCCGCGCAGGGCGCCGAGCGTGTGCAGCGCCAGCGTGCCGGCGAGCCGGTCGCGCGGATCGGCGCGGCCC
>JAQGKM010000348.1 GCA_028290125.1 Hyphomicrobiales bacterium
GTCGCCATGGTGGAGGGCGTAAAGGCGCTCGGCATGGAGACCTGCATGACGCTCGGCATGCTGAGCGCGCAGGACACGCTGCGCCTGAAGGATGCGGGCCTCGACTATTACAACCACAACATCGACACGTCCGAGCGCCATTATGACAAGGTCATCACCACGCGCACCTTCGCCGATCGTCTCGAAACGCTGGCCCATGTGCGTGAGGCCGGCATCAAGGTGTGCTGCGGCGGCATTGTCGGCATGGGCGAGGAGAAGATAGACCGCGTCGACATGCTCGTCACGCTGGCGAACCTGCCCGAACATCCGCAGAGCGTGCCGGTGAACCTGCTCATTCCGGTCGAGGGCACGCCGCTCGAGAACGAGGGGCGCATCGACCCGATCGAGTTCGTGCGCACGATCGCGCTCGCGCGCATTCTCATGCCGGCGTCCGACGTGCGCCTGTCGGCGGGCCGCACCGCGATGAGCGCAGAGATGCAGGCGCTTTGCTTCTTCGCTGGCGCCAATTCGATCTTCGCGGGCGAGACGCTGCTCACCAAAGACAATCCCGGCGAGGACCAGGACGCCGCGCTGTTCCGCCGTCTCGGCCTGAAAAGCCAGCAGCTCTGCGAGAGCCGCAATGCCGAGCCGGTATGAACTCGCGCTCGAAGCCCTCGACCGTCGCGGTCGCCTGCGCGCACTGAGTGGCTGCGGCGGCCTCGACTTCACGTCGAACGATTATCTCGGGCTCGCCGACTCGGCCGAACTGAAGGACGCCATCGCGCAGGCGCTCGCGCGCGGCGTGCCGGTGGGCGCCGGCGGCTCGCGCCTGCTGCGCGGCAATCACCCGGAGCACGAAGCCCTTGAGGCCGAGGCCGCCGCCTTCTTCGGCGCCGAAAGCGCGCTCTATTTCGGCTCGGGCTTTTCCGCCAATGCGGCCCTCATCTCGACGCTGCCGCAGCGCGGCGACCTGCTGATGTATGATGAACTCGTGCACGCGAGCACGCGCGAAGGCCTTGCGGGCGCACGCGCCACGCATCACGCCTTCGCGCATAACGACACGGGCGAGATCGAACACGCGTTGCGCGCCTTTCGCGCCGACAATGCGCAGGCGCGCTGCTTCATCGCCGTGGAAAGCCTCTACAGCATGGATGGCGATCTCGCGCCGCTGGCCGACATCGCCGCGCTGGCGACTCGCTACGACGCCATGCTGCTCATCGACGAAGCCCATGCGACCGGCGTGCTCGGGCCGCAGGGACGCGGCCTCTCGGCGACGCTCGAAGGCGCGCCCAACGTCATCACCCTGCACACCTGCGGCAAGGCGCTCGGGGTGTCGGGCGGCCTGCTGCTGATGCCGGACTTGCTGCGCCGCTTCATGATCAACCGTTGCAAGCCCTTCATCTACGCGACAGCCCCCTCCCCGCTCATCGCCAGCGCGGTGCGCGTCGCGCTGCGCCTTTGCGCCGGCGCCGACGACCGCCGCGCCGCGCTGCAGGCGCGCATTGCGCAGCTGGCCGGGCATCTTGCGAAACTCGGCCTGCCGAGCACCGGCACGTCCATACAGCCCATCATCCTCGGCGGCGACCGTCGCGCGACGTCCATGGCGGATGCGCTGGCGTCGGAAGGTTTCGATGTGCGGGCCATCCGCCCGCCGACGGTGCCGGAAGGTTCGGCGCGGTTGCGCATCACATTGAGTTCAAGCCTGCGCGCCAGCGATGTCGATGCGCTGGGAGTCGCGCTCGCGCGTCACTTGCAGGATATTGCAGCATGAACGGCGTCATCGTCACCGGCACCGACACGGGCATCGGCAAGACGGTGTTTTCGGCGGCGCTCGCCGGCGCCCTCAACGGCTATTACTGGAAGCCGGTGCAGGCGGGACTCGACGAGGAAACCGACAGCGAGGTCGTGCGTCGTCTGTCGGGCCTGCCGCGCCATCGCATCGTATCGGAAGCCTATCGTCTGCAGGCGCCGCTCTCCCCGCATCGTGCGGCGGAACTCGAAGACCTGACGATCAGCCGCAGCGCCTTCGACCTGCCGTCCGTCAGCCCGCTCGTCATCGAGGGCGCGGGCGGGTTGATGGTGCCGCTGCGCCGCGACTGGCTCGCGATCGATCTGTTCACCGAGTGGCAATTGCCGCTCGTGCTCTGCGCTCGCACGAGCCTTGGCACCATCAACCACACGCTGTTGTCCATCGAGGCGCTGCGCCTGCGCGACCTGCCGCTTCTGGGCGTCGCGTTTCTGGGCGATCCCAACGAGGACAGCGAAAAAACCATCTGCACCATGGGTGGCGTGCGGCGGCTCGGGCGCCTGCCTGCGCTGAGGGATCTCGATCGCGACACGCTGGCGCAGGCCTTTGCGCAGAATTTCGATCTTGCCGATTTCGGAGCGGCCCTGTGAGCTCGCCCGTCTGGCATCCGTTCACGCAACATGCGGTGCAGCCGGACGCCATCGAGATCGCGCGTGGCGACGGCGCGTGGCTCGAGACGCGCGACGGCGCGCGGCTGCTCGATCTGATCTCCTCCTGGTGGGTGGTGACGCACGGCCACCGACATCCGCGCATCGTGCAGGCGATCAAGGATCAGGCCGACCAGCTCGATCAGGTCATCTTCGCGGGCTTCACGCATCGCCCGGCGGAAGAGCTGGCGACGCGCCTGCTCGCCCGCGTCGGCGGCGACCTTGCGCATGTTTTCTATTCCGACAGCGGCTCCACCGCCGTCGAAGTCGCGCTAAAAATGGCGCTCGGCTTCTGGCGCAACAAGGCTGAGCGGCGCACGCGCATCGTCGCGCTGGAGCACGCCTATCATGGCGACACCATCGGGACGATGTCGGCGGGCGCGCGCGGCGTATTCAATGCGGCCTACGAGCCGCTGCTGTTCGACGTCGTGCGCCTGCCCTTCCCGCATGCGGGCCGTGAAGACGTCACGCTCGACGCGCTGCGCGACGCGTGTCGTGGCGGCGACGTCGCGGCGCTGATCGTCGAGCCCCTGCTGCTCGGCGCGGGCGGCATGTTGACATACAGGGCGCAGACGCTGCGCGACATGCAGGCGATCTGCCGCGAGTCGGGCGCGCTGTTCATCGCCGATGAAGTGATGACCGGCTTTGGCCGCACCGGCTCCTTCACGGCCTGCGAGCAGGCTGGCGTGACGCCCGACATCATGTGTCTGGCAAAAGGCATCACCGGCGGCTCGATGCCGCTCGCCGTGACGCTGAGCAGCAAGGCGATCTTCGACGCGCATTACTCGACGGACCGTAGCAAGACTTTCTTCCATTCGAGTTCCTACACGGCCAATCCCATCGCCTGCGCGGCGGCCGTCGCGAACCTCGATGTCTGGGATGAAGAGCCGGTGCGTCAGCGCATCGCGACGCTGTGCCAATGGCAGGCCGACTTCGTCGCCGCCTTCGCGCAGGACGCACGCTTCGCCAACGCCCGCACCTGCGGCACGATCGCGGCGATCGATCTCGTCGTTGCGGATCAGGGCTATCTCGCGAGCATTGGCCCGAAGCTGTATGACTTCTTCCTGTCGCGCGGGCTGCTCCTGCGCCCGCTCGGAAACACGATCTATCTCATGCCGCCTTATTGCATCACGCGTGACGAACTCGCGCTGGCCTATGCGGCGATCGCCGATGCCGCCGACATGATCGGCGCTCGCTGATGGGCACGCGCATCACGGGACGCGGCCATCATGCGCCGCAGCGCCTCGTCGCCAACGCCGAGATCGAGACCCGGCTCGGGCTCGAGGCCGGCTGGATCGAGTCCCGCGTCGGCATCCGCGCCCGCTACTATGCCGCTCCCGACGAGGCGCTGACCGACATCGCCCGGCCGGCCGCCCTGATGGCGCTCGACGAGGCTGGCCGCCCTGACATCGGCTTCCTGATCCTCGCGACCAGCACGCCCGACCATCTGCTGCCACCCTCGGCGCCCTTGCTGGCGCATCAACTGGGCCTGACGTGCGGCGCCGCCGATCTGGCCGGCGCCTGCGCGGGCTTCATCGACGCGCTCGCTCTCGCGGACGGCTTCGTGCGCATGCAGAAGCGCAGCGTTCTGGTGGTCGCCGCCAACATCCTGTCACGCCGGATCAATCCCAGGGATGCGTCGACCTCCGCCCTGTTCGGCGATGCGGCTGGCGCCATCGTGCTGTCGCCGGCGCCGGACGCGGAGAGTGGCGTCATCGGCGCCGACCTCGTCTCGGACGGCGCCGGCTATGACCTGATCAAGATTCCGGCGGGCGGCAGCCGCACGCCCTTCGCCCCCGACCTGCCGCTCGACGATTTCACCATGCAAATGCTCAACGGCCAGAGCGTGTTCAGCAAGGCCGTCGACACGATGGTGCGCAGTTCAGAGCGCGTCCTGCAGGCAGCTGGCTTCACTGCGGGCGACATCGCGCACTGGATCCCCCATCAGGCCAACCTGCGGATCACCGCGGCGGTCGAGCGCCGCCTCGGGCTCGACCCGGCGCGTGGTCTCTCGACCTTGCGCGATTTCGGCAATTCGTCCGCCGCCACCATTCCCCTCACCCTGTCGCAGGCCGGGCGGGCGCGAACCTTCGCTCCGGGCGACCTGCTGCTGATGAGCGCGGTCGGCGCCGGGCTTTCGGGCGGGGCGATCCTCTTTCGCTGGTGACAGTCCGGAGGTGCTCAAGCTGAGCGCTGGAATTCTGCCCACAGATGGCGCAGTGTGGAACGAGTTTCGCATACGGACCGACGAGGTCCGGGGCGATCCCGGTCCCTAGGTAGCAAGGAAGTATCTCATGAAGGGCTTGTTGAAACACGCCGCCGTGGCGTTCGCCATGGCCGGATTTGCGACGGGAGCGTCCGCCGCCGAGAAGCTGAAAGTCGGCTTCGTCTACGTCGGCCCGGTCGGCGACTTCGGCTATTCCTACCAGCACGACCAGGGCCGCGCCGCCATGGTGAAGGCGCTGGGCGACAAGGTCGAAACGACGATCCTCGAAAGCGTGCCGGAGAACGACAGCGAGCGTTCGATCGAGCAGCTCGCCCGCACCGGCCACAAGCTCATCTTCACGACCTCGTTCGGCTTCATGGAGCCGACCCTTAAGGTCGCCAAGAAGTATCCGAATGTGAAGTTCGAGCACGCCACCGGCTTCAAGCGCTCGACGAATGTCGCCACCTATTCGGCGCGCTTCTACGAAGGCCGCTACGTCATCGGCCAGATCGCCGGCAAGATGACCAAGACCAACACCATCGGCTATGTCGCCGCCTTCCCGATCCCGGAAGTC
>JAQGKM010000073.1 GCA_028290125.1 Hyphomicrobiales bacterium
CGAGATGCTGCGCGACGAGCCGCGCCGAAAAATCGTAGCCGCCGCCTTCGCCAAGGCCGATGATCATGTTGAGGGTGCGGCCCTTGTAGAAGTCTTCGACGGGGTCGGCGAGGGCGGGCGTCGCGCCCATCATCGTCATTGCGAGGAGCGCAGCGACGCGGCAATCCATCATGCGATGGCGGCCGAATATGGATTGATTCGTCGCTTCGCTCCTCGCAATGACGAGGCTGATGTTGTCGCTCATGTCGTTTCTCCCGTCGGGACGCTTGCGGTCCCTTGTCCGAACGAGAATACCGTTGCTATTCCTCCGCGTCGAGGACTCTGCTCGTCATTGCGAGGAGCAATGACGAGGCTCCTATTCCGCCGCGTCGAGAACCAGCGAGGCCGGATTGTAATTCAGGATCGGCGACAGCCAGCGCTCGACCTCGCCGACCTCCATGCCCTTGCGCGTGGCGTAATCCTCGACCTGGTCGCGCTCGACCTTGGCGACGCCGAAATAATAGCTCTCGGGCTGCGCGATATAGAGGCCCGAGACGGACGATCCCGGCCACATGGCGAAGGATTCCGTCAGCTTCACGCCAATGCGGCGCTCCGCATCGAGCAGTTCGAACAGCGTCTGTTTTTCCGTGTGGTCGGGCTGCGCCGGGTAGCCGGGCGCGGGGCGGATGCCCGGATAGGCCTCGTTGATGCGCTGCTCGTTGGTGAGCTGCTCGTCGGGCGCATAGGCCCAGAACTCGCGCCGCACGCGCTCGTGCATCTGCTCGGCGAAGGCTTCCGCGATGCGGTCGGCCAGCGCCTTTACCATGATCGACTGATAATCGTCATTGGCGCGCGCGAACCGCTCGGCGATGCGCTCTTCCTCAAGGCCGGCGGTGACGACGAAGCCGCCGACGTAATCGCCGACCGTGCCTGCAGGTGCGACGAAATCGGACAGCGCGACATTGGGTTTTCCATCGCGGCGCTGCAACTGCTGGCGCAGCGTGTGCAGCGTCGCGAGCTTCTCAGTGCGTGACTCGCCGGTGTAGAGCGCAATGTCGTCGCCCACCGCATTGGCGGGCCAGAAGCCGATGATCGCCTTGGGCTGGAACCAGCGCTCGTTGATGATGCGCTTGAGCATGGCCTGCGCATCTTCGTAAAGCTGGCGCGCCGACTCGCCGTATTTCTCGTCTTCGAGGATGGCGGGGAAGCGGCCCTTCAGCTCCCATGTCTGGAAAAAGGGCGTCCAGTCGATGTAGGGCGCGAGATCGGCGACGTCGTAGGTGCGGAACACGCGGGTGCCCAGAAACGTCGGCTTCGTCGGCTGATACGCGGTCCAGTCGATCTTTACCGCATTGGCGCGGGCGCGCGACAGCGGCAGGCGCTGCTTGTCGTGCTCGGCGCGCGAATGCGCGTCCGCGACCTTCTTGTACTCGGCGCGCAGCGTCTCGACATATTGCGCCTTGTTGTCGGCCGAGAGCAGGGCGGAGACGACGCCGACCGCGCGGCTCGCATCGGTGACATAAACCGCCTGTCCGGCCTTGTAATTCGGGTGGATCTTGACGGCGGTATGCACGCGGCTCGTCGTCGCGCCGCCGATCAGCAGCGGCACCGAGAAGCCCTCGCGCTCCATCTCGGACGCGACAAAGGACATTTCCTCCAGCGACGGCGTGATCAGGCCCGACAGTCCGATGATGTCGACCTTTTCGCGCTTCGCCGTGTCGAGGATCTTCGCTGACGGCACCATGACGCCGAGGTCGATGACTTCGTAATTGTTGCAGGCGAGCACGACGCCGACGATGTTCTTGCCGATGTCATGCACGTCGCCCTTGACGGTCGCCATCAGAATCTTGCCGGCCGTCGAGCGCTGCGCGCCGCCATTCTTCGCCTTCTCGGCTTCCATGAACGGCATCAGCCAGGCGACGGCCTGCTTCATTACGCGCGCCGACTTCACCACCTGCGGCAGGAACATCTTTCCCGCGCCGAAGAGATCGCCGACGACATTCATGCCGGCCATCAGCGGACCTTCGATCACGTCGAGCGGGCGCGTCGAGGCAAGGCGGGCTTCCTCGACGTCGATTTCGATATATTCGGTGATGCCGTTGACCAGCGCATGTTCGAGCCGCTTGTCGACCGGCTGCTCGCGCCAGACGAGATCCTTTTCCTTCACCTCGCCGGTCTGGCCGCGATATTTCTCGGCGATCGCGAGCAGGCGTTCGGTGCCGTCGGACCGGCGGTTGAGCACCACATCCTCGCAGGCCTCGCGCAATTCGGGGTCGATTTCTGCATAGACGGAAAGCTGGCCCGCGTTGACGATGCCCATGTCCATGCCCGCCTGGATGGCGTGGTAGAGGAACACCGAATGCATGGCCTCGCGCACCGGCTCGTTGCCGCGGAACGAGAAGGAGAGGTTCGAGACGCCGCCCGAAATATGCACATGCGGCAGGGTGGCGCGGATCTGGCGCGTGGCCTCGATGAAGTCGACACCGTAATTGTCGTGCTCCTCGATGCCCGTCGCGATGGCGAAAACGTTCGGGTCGAAGATGATGTCCTCGGGCGGGAAGCCGACCTGTTCGGTGAGGATCTTGTAGGCGCGCGTGCAGATGTCGACCTTGCGCCTGAGCGTGTCGGCCTGTCCCTGCTCGTCGAAGGCCATCACCACGACGGCCGCGCCGTGCAGGCGGACGATATTGGCTTCGTGGATGAACTTCTCCTCGCCTTCCTTCAGCGAGATGGAGTTCACCACGGCCTTGCCCTGCAGGCACTTCAGGCCAGCCTCGATCACGTTGAACTTGGACGAGTCCACCATGATCGGCACGCGCGCGATATCAGGCTCCGCGGCGAGCAGGTTGATGAAATCCACCATGGCTTTCTGCGAGTCGAGCAGGCCTTCGTCCATGTTGATGTCGATGATCTGCGCGCCATTGGCGACCTGGTCGCGCGCGACATCGAGCGCGGCGGCGTATTCGCCGTTCTTGATCAGTTTTCTGAAACGCGCCGAGCCCGTGACATTGGTGCGCTCGCCGATGTTGACGAAGCGGATGTCTTGCGTGAGGCGGAACGGCTCCAGTCCGGCGAGCCGCAGCATGGGCGCGACCTCGACGGGCTGGCGCGGCGCAACATCCGCGACCCGCTTGGCGAGCGCATGGATATGCGAGGGCGTCGTGCCGCAGCAGCCGCCCACGATGTTGACGAGGCCCGCGTCCGCAAACTCGCCGACCAGCGCCGCCATGTATTCGGGGCTCTCGTCGTAGAGGCCGAATTCATTCGGCAGTCCGGCGTTTGGATAGGCGATGATGAACGTGTCGGCGAGCCGCGCCAGATCGGCGACATGGGCGCGCATCTCGCGCGCGCCGAGCGCGCAGTTGAGGCCCATGGCGAAGGGTTTTGCATGGCGCAGCGAGATCCAGAAGGCTTCCGCCGTCTGCCCCGAGAGCGTGCGGCCCGACAGATCGGTGATCGTGCCCGAGATGATGATCGGCAGACGCGAGCCGGTCGCCACGAACGCGTCCTCGATGCCCGCCAGCGCCGCCTTTGCGTTGAGCGTGTCGAACACGGTCTCGATCAGCAACAGATCGACGCCGCCCTCAATCAGCGCCTGCGCAGCCTCGCCGTAGGCGATGCGCAGATCGTCGAAGGTGACGGCGCGGAAGCCCGGATCGTTCACGTCGGGCGACAGGGATGCGGTGCGGTTGGTCGGGCCCATGGCGCCGGCGACGAAACGGCGACGGCCGTCCTTGGCCTGCGCGAGATCGGCGGCCTCGCGCGCGAGCTTCGCGCCCTGTCGGTTGAGGTCGGGCGCGTAAAGCTCCAGTCCGTAGTCCGCCTGCGCGATGGTGGTCGACGAGAAGGTGTTGGTCTCGCAGATGTCCGCGCCCGCGAGGAAATAGGCGAGGTGGATCTCGCGGATCGCGTCCGGCTGGGTGAGGATCAGGAGATCGTTGTTGCCGCGCAGATCCTGCGGCCATTGCGCGAAATGCTCGCCGCGAAAGTCGGCTTCGGTGAATTTGCGATCCTGGATCATCGTGCCCATGGCGCCGTCGAGCAGCAGGATGCGCTCCTGCGCGAGGGCGGTCAGGGCGGCGCGGATCTCGTCGCCGTCGCGCGGCGTGAAATGGGTCATGGTGAAAACCTCAGGCGGCGATGACGTGCGGCGCGGCTTCGGGGCGCGCGCGCAGGCCAAGCAAATGGCAGATCGCGTAGACGAGATCGGCCTTGTTCATGGTGTAGAAGTGGAAATCCTCGACGCCTTCGTCGACCAGATCGAGCACCTGCTCGGCGGCGACGGCGGCGGCGATCAGGCGGCGCGTCGCGGGATCGTTTTCCAAGCCCTCGAAACGGTCGGCCAGCCATTGCGGCACGCTGGCGCCGGTCTTCTTCGCGAAGTTCGAGGTCTGCTTGAAGTTCTGCACTGGCACGATGCCGGGCAGGATTGGAATGATAATGCCACGCTGGCGCACGCGGTTGAGGTAGCGCAGGTAGCTTTCGTTCTCGAAGAAGAATTGCGTGATGGCGCGCGTCGCCCCCGCGTCGACCTTGGCGGCCAGCACATCGATGTCCTGGTCGAGATCGCGGCTTTCCGGATGCTTTTCCGGATAGGCCGAAACCGTCACCTCAAAATCGCCAATGGCGCGAATGCCCGCGACCAGCGCGGTCGAGGTCTCGTAGCCGCCGGGATGCGCGCGATAGACCGAGCCCGGACCTTCCGCCGGGTCGCCGCGCAGCGCGACGATGTGGCGGACGCCCGCCTGCGCATAGGCGCGCACGACCTCGTCGATCTCCTCGCGCGTGGCGCCCACGCAGGTGAGATGCGCGGCGGGCTTCAGATGCGTCTCCTTCACGAGCCGCGCGACGGTGGCGTGCGTGCGTTCACGCGTCGTGCCGCCGGCGCCATAGGTAACGGAGACGAAGGTCGGGTCGAGCGGCGCCAGGCGGCGGATGCTCTCCCAGAGATTGGCTTCCATCTCTTCGGACTTCGGCGGGAAGAATTCGAACGAGACGCCGATGTCGGGCGTGCCGTTGCGGCTCGGGCGCTGCGCGGAATTCATCACGCCACCTCGCGCGCGGGAATGAGATCGGTGACGATGCGCGGGTCGCGGGCGACCCAGATCGAGACGGTGAGCTGGTCGGCGTCATTCGCCTGAGCGGTCAGGTCGCGCTCGCTCTCGACGCTGAGGTTCGCCTCCTCGAGCAGCGTAGCGACTTCCGCATGGCTGAAGCCGAGGCGGCGGTGCGCGTGCTTCTCGCGCAGGAACTCGAGTTCATGCGGCGCGAAATCGATGATGACCAGACGGCCGCCGGGACGCAGCGTTCGCGCCGCCTCGCGCAGCGCGCGGGCAGGGTCGTCGAGGTAATGCAGCACCTGATGGATGACGACGAGATCGTAGCCGTCGCGCTCCACCGGCAGGGCGTAGATGTCGCCCTGGCGCAATTGCACATTGCGGAAGCCGGCGTGGTCGAGCCTTGCGCGCGCGACATTCAGCATGGCGGGGCTCTGGTCGAGCCCGACCGCGCGGTTGGCGTGCGCGGCGAGCAGTTCGAGCATGCGCCCGGTGCCGGTGCCGAGATCGAGCACGGCATGAAAATGCCGGTCGCCCACAATGTCGCGCAGCGCCGCCTCGACGCGCTCTTCCGGCACATGCAGCGAGCGGATGCGATCCCAGTCGGCGGCCTGGTCGGCGAAATAGCGCGCGGCCTGTTCGGCGCGCGAGGCCCGCACTTCGGCGAGGCGGGCGTGGTCGGTGGCGAGCAGCGGGTCGGCGCGGTCGAGCCGCCCGACTATGGCCTGTGCGACCTCGCCCAGCGTGCCGCGGTCTGCGAGCCGGAAGAACGCCCAGGCGCCTTCGCGGTGGCGCTCGATGAGGCCCGCTTCCGCCAGCAGCTTGAGATGACGCGAGATGCGCGGCTGCGACTGGCCGAGGATCGTCACCAGCTCGCTGACCGTCACCTCGGCTTCTGAAAGCAGCGCCAGCAGGCGCAGGCGGGTGATCTCTCCAGCGGCTTCTAGCGCTGTGATGAGCAGGGAAGGCGTGACCTGCGTCATGGTCGGCTCCGGCGGATGGGTTCAAGATATAAAGATATCTTTATGCGGGAATTCGTCACCTTGCAACAGAAGTCGGCGCGATTGGTTGCCCAAAGCCCGCTTTTCACGGTCAAAGCCGTGCAGATTCAACCATTCGTTAATGTTAACGGGACCTAATGGCACCACCCGCGAGACTGTCCCGAAATGACTCGCTTCTACGTTGACGCCCATACTGTCCCATGATATCCCAAATCATCCCGTTCGGAGTACCAGTTTCCACGGCGTTTCAGTGGCGCGAAGCGGTTCGCGTCATGACACGGCTGGCGACTTGCGCCTTGCGGGATGTGTGCTCCGAGTTGGACGGGCGTTTTGGATCGTTTCGTTTCGCACTTCACCAACCGGCTCGATGCGAAGGGCCGGGTCTCGATACCGGCCACGTTTCGGGGTGTGTTGGCGCGCGACGGATTCGAAGGTCTTTACGTTCATCCATCGCTGGATGCACAGGCGGTCGACTGCGGTGGAAATGCGCTGCTGCGGGAGATCGACGGGTTGCTGGAGCGGCTGCCGCCCTATTCGGAGGAGCGGGATCTGTTCTCGACGGCCCTGTTGGGTACGAGCGAAATCCTGAAGGTCGACACGGAGGGCCGGGTCGTTCTGACGGAAAGCGTAAAGCTTCACGCGGGCATTTCTTCGGAAGTCACCTTCGTGGGGCAGGGTCACAAGTTTCAAATCTGGGAGCCGAGCCGCTTCCGTGCGCATCTGGACGAGGCCAGAGACCGGGTGCGCATCTTGCGGAAAGAGCTTGGACACCGGACCGCGGCTGCGGACTAGCCGCGTCCTCAAGGAGCACGGGAATGGCAAAGGGCCGCGGCGTTGAGACTTCTCAAGCCGCAGGCGGACCGGCCCGGCACGTTCCCGTGCTCCTGAATGAGGTGCTCGACGCACTCGACGTGCGCGAGGGCGGACTTTATCTCGACGGAACATTCGGCGCCGGCGGCTACACGCAGGCGATCCTGGAAACGCCGGGCGCCCGCGTGCTGGCGTTCGACCGCGATCCCGACGCGATTGCGGCAGGGCAGGCGCTCGTTGAAAAATACGAGGGCCGCCTCATGCTGGAGCATGCGCGCTTCTCGA
>JAQGKM010000083.1 GCA_028290125.1 Hyphomicrobiales bacterium
CAGCGTCGGCGCGCCATCGCGGGTGAGCGACATGTGGGACGGGATCGACGCGATCACTCTGGCGCGGGCGCAGTTCGCCTTCACCATGTCGTTTCACATCATCTTCCCGGCCTTCTCGATCGGCCTCGCGAGCTATCTCGCTGTGCTGGAAGGCCTGTGGCTCTACACCGGCCGTGAGGTCTACCTCAACGTCTTCCGCTACTGGTTGAAGATCTTCGCTATCGCCTTCGGCATGGGCGTGGTGTCGGGCATCGTCATGTCTTACCAGTTCGGCACCAACTGGGCGGCCTTCTCCGACAAGGCGGGGCCGATCATCGGGCCGCTGATGGCCTATGAGGTGCTCACCGCGTTCTTCCTCGAGGCGGGATTTCTGGGCGTCATGCTGTTTGGCATGGAGCGCGTCGGCAAGGGCCTGCATTTCACCGCGACGCTGCTGGTCGCGATTGGTACCGCGCTGTCGGCCTTCTGGATCCTCTCCGTCAATTCGTGGATGCAGACTCCACAGGGCTACGCCTTCAACGAGGCCGGGCAATTCGTGCCGGAAGACTGGTGGAAGATCGTCTTCAACCCGTCCTTCCCCTATCGCCTCGTCCACATGGTGATCGCCGCCTATCTGACGACGGCGCTGGTGGTCGGCGCCGTGGCGGCCTTTCACTTCCTCACGGGTCGGGCGCGCGAGGGCAGTCGCGTCATGCTGTCGATGGCGATGTGGATGGCCGCGCTCGTCGCGCCGGTGCAGATCATCGCCGGCGACCTGCACGGGCTCAACACGCTGAAGCATCAGCCAGCGAAGATCATGGCCATGGAGGGCCATTTCGAAAGCCACCCCGAGGGCGCGCCACTTTATCTGTTCGGCATTCCGCGCCAGGCCGAGGGCCGCCTCGATTATGCGTTCGGCATCCCCAAGGCCTCGTCGCTGATCCTGCAGCATGATCTCAATGCGCCGATGAAGGGGCTGGACAGCGTGCCGCGCGAGAACTGGCCGCCGGTCTATATCGTCTTCTGGTCCTTCCGCATCATGGTGGGGCTGGGTTTCCTGATGTTCGCGCTCGGCCTCACGAGCCTCGTGCTGCGCTGGCGCGGCTCGCTCTATGAGGCGCGCTGGTTCCACGCGTTCGCGCTCGGCATGGGGCCGGCGGGCTTCGTCGCGGTGATTGCCGGCTGGGTGACGACCGAGGTCGGGCGCCAGCCCTTCACCATCTACGGCCTGATGCGCACCGCCGACTCCGTGTCGCCGCTGGCGTCGCCTGCTGTCGGGTCTTCGCTGATCGCCTTCATCATCGTCTACGCGATCGTCTTCGCCGCAGGCATGTTCTACATCTTCCGCCTCATGCGTGACCCGCCGCATCCGGGCGAGGAAGGTCCGCGGCAGGGCGAGGTCACGCGCGCGTCCGGCATCACGCCGGCGCCGTCGGTTCACCCCGGACGCACGGTCGGAGAGGGGAGCGCGACATGAACGTCTCCTTCGATCTCACGGTCATCTTCGCCCTGATCATCGCCTTCGCGATCTTCGCCTATGTGGTGATGGATGGCTTCGATCTCGGCGTCGCGCTGCTGTTTCCGTTCTTTCCAGAACGGCGCGACCGCGACGTGATGATGAACTCGGTCGCGCCCGTGTGGGACGGCAACGAGACCTGGCTGATCCTCGGCGGCGGCGCGCTGTTTGCGGCCTTTCCGCTCGCCTACGCGATCCTCATGCCGGCGATCTACACGCCTGCCGTCGCCATGCTGCTGGGGCTGGTGTTTCGCGGCGTCGCCTTCGAGTTTCGCTGGCGTACGGAGCGCGGGCGCTTCCTGTGGGACTTCGCCTTCTTCGGCGGGTCGCTGGTCGCGGCCTTCGCGCAGGGCGTCGCGCTCGGCACGATCCTGCAGGGCGTGAAGGTGACGGGCCGCACCTATGGCGGCGGCTGGTGGGATTGGGTGACGCCCTTCACGATGCTGACCGGCGTTGCGGTGCTGGCAGGTTACGCGCTGCTTGGCGCGACCTGGCTCTTGATGAAGACAAGCGGCGATCTGCAGGATCGCAGCTGGCGGCTGTCGCGCGTCTTCACCTTCGCGACGCTCGGCTTTATCGGCGCCGTCTCGCTCGCGACGCCGTTTCTCGAGGCGGATTACTGGCGGCGCTGGTTTGCCTGGCCCGGTCTGCTGATCACCGCGCCGGTGCCGCTCGCGGTGGCCGCAAGTGCGTTCTTCCTGCTGCGCGCGCTCGCCAACAAGCGGCACGAGATCCAGCCGTTCCTGCTGTCGCTGGCGCTGTTCTTCCTGTGCTTCGTGGGGTTGGGCGTCAGCATCTGGCCCTATGTCGTGCCGGGCCGCGTGACGATCTGGCAGGCGGCGTCGCCGGAATCGAGCCAGGCCTTCATGCTTGTCGGCATCGCCATCATGATCCCGATCATCCTCGTCTACACGGCCTACGCCTACTGGGTGTTTCGCGGCAAGATCGACCCGGAAGCCGGCTACCATTAGCCGTCATTGCGAGCAGAGCGAAGCAATCCAGGCGCGGGCGTCTCCGCCCGGAAGCAACGCGACGACAACCGTCTCACGCGCGGCTTCTGGATTGCTTCGCTTTGCTCGCAATGACGGGCGCAAAAAAAGGGCGGCTGCATCAAGCAGCCGCCCTTTTTTACGCGAGACAACTCACAACCGGCCGCGGGCCTCTTCGACGCCCTTGTCCAGCGCGCGCTGGTAGAGGTTGCGCGCGGTGTCGGGTTCGCCCTGCATGCCTTGCACTTTCAGCTTCACCAGCACGCGCGGATCGTAGGTCTCGGCGAGCGCATAGAGCGCGGTCGCGTCGCCTGCGCGCGCGGCGTGTTCGAGCACCAGACGGGCGCTGGCGATGTCGCCGTTGCGGATCGCTTCGGCCGCCTTGCCGGCGAGGCGCTCCATGTCCTGCGGATCGAGGCTCGCGGTCTGTTCGGTCGGAGGCGGGGTCGGGATGACCGGGGCCGGGAGGCTCGCGGTCTTCGTGCTGGGCACGGTCGTCTCGGCCTTGTCGGCCAGCGCCGCCGAGGCGTTGGCGCCGGTGGTCGTCACGGCGACGTCCTGCGCGGGCGCTGCAACGGTCGGCGCGGGAGCGGGCGCCGTCGCGGTTTCCTGCGGGGCCGCATCCTTCATGGCCGCAGCCTGATCGGCCAGGGACTTCTTCAGCATGGCGCGGGCCAGTTGCTGCACGGCGGCCTGCCGCGCCTGTTCCTCGAGGCTCGCCTGATCCGAGGCCGAAGCGGGCGACACATTGCCGACCATTGCGAACGACACGCGGCTCGTGCCCTGCGTCAGCGCAGGCACCGAGCCAAGAGCCATTCCGGCGAGCGTGGCGAGACCGAGCGCGCCTGCCGCGATCGCGACGCGGCGAGGCGTGAAGGACGGGCCGTTATCCTGGCCGCCGTCTTGCGCCTTCTCTGCGACGAGTGTCATGAGCAAACTCCTTTTACGCTATTTCATGCTCGAGACGCGCGGGGCAGGCGCGTTGTCGAGCCATTTCTGGGCCGGCTGAAAACGCCGCCAACCCGGGACATCGGCAGCGAGATTCACCTCGCGCCACTTTGGATGATGAGCGCCTTCACGCAACGCGCCGAAACGTTCGAAGAATATCTGCGTGAATTGCGTCAGCTTTTTGGAGCGCGGCGAATTCGGCTTCGCATCGAGCGCGACCAGCACCGTGCCAATCGCCACGGTGTCGACGCCCTTGTCGTCAGTCACGAGGTCCGGATAGTCGGCCTTGGTGATCTGCGCCGGATAGTAGGAGTCCTGCAAAGCGCCCTTGTAGGGGATCGAGACGAGATGCAGGCCGGCAGGCAGGCCCGCCAGCGCCGGAACAGGCTTGCCGCCGATGAAGATCGCGGCGTCGATCTCGCCGCGTCCCAGCCGGGCCAGCGCTGTCGCCGGATCCATCTCGAGCAGGCGCGGCCGCAGCTTGGCGCGCTCGAACAGTTTTGAGGCCGTGCGTCCCTCCGGCGTGTCCGGCGCGCTCGACGCGATGGTTCGCCCGTCGAGGTCGGCGAAGGATTTCACGCCCTGCCGGGCGACGATGTGGATTTCCTGATTGAAAAGGCGGGCAATGAACGTGAGCTTGCGGGCGCCATCGGCGTTGCGTGCGTCGTCCAGTGCGTCGGACTGCAGGATGGCGAGATCGCCGCCCTCGGCCTCGTTGAGTTGCGCCAGCGAGATCGCGCCCGTCGTGACCTGCGCGTCGAGACCGGCGGCTCTCATCAGCTCGGCCAGTTCCTGCGCACTGCGGGCGACGGTCGTCTGCGGCAGGCCGGCGAGAATGTTCAGTGCGCCGGACGGCTGCGTGGCAGGCGCCTCCTCGTCAGCGGCGTCCTCGACCGGTGCGCTGCGCGCTTTCTTCTGCGCCGCAGCGCGGGCCTGACGCGCGGCGGCGCGCGCTTCCGAGCGGCTCTGGCGGATGGACGGGCGCGCCTTGCGCGGCTCGGACGGCGCGGCTTCCTCGGCGACTGCAGCGTCGGCGCGCGACTTCCGCGTGCGCACGCTGCGCGTGGAGCGCGACGGCGTGGTGGCTTGCGGGGCTTCGGTGGACGGCGTCGTCAGGCTCGGGGGCGGTGCGAAGGTCTGTGACGCCGGCGGCGGGATATACTGCGCGAGCGCGTCGCCGACCGGCGCCAGTCCGGAGAGTGACAAAAACAGCGCAAGGGCCGGCAACGTCGCGACAATGCGGCGAAATCCTTTGCGGGCGACATGGAGCTCATTCATAAAGGTAAAACCAGATCTCGGCTAAAACGTTGCAGCGGCATGCCTATTATGGACGCTGCCGGCGTCGGACGCGAATCCGGACTCACCCCAGCAATACGACCTCAATAGGGCGACGGCGTGCTTTTACGCCGGCTTGGACGCGGCTTGGCATGTGCCCGGGCTCCGGTTCCGCTCGCCTTTGCATGCGCGTCGTGCTAACCGCACGGACCATATCCAGAGACGCGCAGCTGAGGACTTCCGGGCAGCCATGGCCGACATTTTCCGCGAAATCGACGAAGAACTCCGCCGCGACAAGGCCGCCAAGGTTTGGGATCGCTACCAGAAGCCGATCGTCGCGCTGGCCGTCCTGATCGTCCT
>JAQGKM010000359.1 GCA_028290125.1 Hyphomicrobiales bacterium
TCTGCGATCGCGTCAAAGCTGCCGCCGGGGTTGAAGCGCCGCTCCGTTTGTGCGACCTCCAGCCAGACAACGAGGTGGCTGGTGGCTTTCAAGATTGCAACCTGGAACATCAATTCCGTCCGACTGCGCATGCCGCTCGTGCTTCGCTACCTGCAGAGCCACGCGCCTGACGTGCTTTGCCTGCAGGAGACCAAGTGCCGTGATGGGGAATTTCCCTCAGGCGACCTGAGAGCCGCAGGCTACGAGCACATCGCCATCAATGGCCAAAAGGGCTACCACGGGGTCGCAATTGTCGCCCGCCATCCGCTGACCCAGATCGATCGCCACGATTTTTGCGCCAAGGGCGACGCGCGCCATATTGCAGCGAGCGTCAAGGCTGGATCACGCGACGTGACGATCCACAATTTCTATGTTCCGGCCGGAGGCGACGTCGCCGATCCGGAGCTCAATCCGAAATTCGCCCACAAGTTGGGCTTTCTGGACGAAATGGCCGAATGGATCGAGCAGGACCGCCTCGCTCAGGTTCCGTCCGTTCTGGTCGGAGACCTCAACATTGCGCCGTTGCAAGAGGATGTCTGGAACCACAAGGCGTTGCTCAAAGTCGTCAGCCACACACCGATCGAGGTTGAACGCCTGAAACGCGTCTTCGAGGCCGGCCCGTGGGTCGACGCTTTGCGGGAGAGGATCCCGCCTAGCGAAAAGCTCTACACCTGGTGGAGTTATCGGTCACCGAACTGGGAGATCGCCAACAAGGGGCGCCGCCTCGACCACGTCTGGATCAGCCCCGACCTACAGGGCGCACTGGCTGACCTGAACATCTTGAAGGACGCGCGCGGGTGGGAGCGCCCGTCCGATCATGTGCCGGTGATGATCACGCTCGACGCGTGATTACGCCAGCATACCCTGATCGGACGCCAGCCCGCCTGTGAAACGGGACAGGCGCGCCTCAAGAGACGCGCGAACGCGGATGGCGCTTTTTGGATGTTCTTTCAAGACGCGATGGAAAACGGCACGCGTCACCTTCAAGACTGTCGACGGCTCGCGCGCCGTCACGGTTGCGGGGCGCTCCGTCGCGGTGAGCAGGGCCATCTCACCAATCAGGCTGTAGTTCGAGATGACGAATTCAGCGCTGTCCCGTCGCGGCGGTCCATCAATCTGGAATGATCCCGACAAGACAAGGTAGCCCGAGTCAGAGACGTCGCCCTTTCGAAACAGAATGTCGCCTTTGCGTAAAATCTTGGTCTCGGCCGAGAACGCCAACAGCCTCAAGGCGTCCGGCTCCATCTCCTGGAAGAGAGGAAGCCGGGCCATGTCACGTATGTCGTCTTCGAGCGCCATGTTCCGCCAGTCGATTTGCGATTTATGGCACCAGCTTATATCCACCCGCGTCCGTCACCAAGAGCTGCGCATTGGCCGGATTGGCCTCGATCTTCTGGCGAAGGCGATAGATGTGGGTTTCCAGCGTGTGCGTGGTTACGGCGGCGTTGTAGCCCCAGACTTCCCTTAACAGGACGTCGCGTGTCACGACCTGCTGCCCGGCCCGATAGAGGAAACGCAAGATCGCGGTTTCCTTCTCGGTCAGGCGCAGTTTGCCGCCCTTTTCATTGGTGAGCAGCTTCGAACCCGGCCGAAAGGTATATTGGCCAATTCGAAACACCGCGTCGTCGCTGGCTTCATGCTGGCGCATGTGCGCGCGAATTCGGGCGAGCAGGACAGCGAACCGGAATGGCTTGGCGACATAGTCATTCGCGCCGGAATCGAGGCCGATGACCGTATCCTCTTCAGTGTCGTGCCCCGTCAACATGATGATGGGGCTCTTGAACCCCGCCTCACGAAGCTGCTTGACCGCCTGCCGGCCGTCCATGTCCGGCAGGCCGACGTCCATCAGCAGCAGATCCGGCGCTTCGGACTTTGCGGCAGCGACAGCGCCCTCCGCTGTCTCGGCCTGCACGACGGTAAATTCGGGATGAAACGCCAACTGCTCGGCGAGCGCCCCGCGGAGGTCGGGATCGTCGTCGGCGATCAGAATCTTGCGGACCTGTGACATCTGTTGTGTTCCACCCTCTATGCACTCGATACTTATTACGCAAAGGTCAGCTATTCCAGATCACGCGGCTACATTCGTTTGCAATTGGGACCATGGCGTTATGGCGAAACTAAATCCATTTCGGCGCCATCCGCCTGTCGCGAAGCTCACCACGTTGGTCGTCCGCCCTCGCGCGGTCCCGAACGCGCCGCATCTAGCGCGGCTTCATGCAGGGCAGACAACGATCCTGGCGGCGATCGGCAAGGCCGGCGTGCGCCGGGTAAAACGGGAAGGTGACGGCGGAACGCCGGTCGGACGTTTCGGTCTGATGGCCGTTCTTTTTCGGCCTGACCGCGTAAGGCGCATGTGGCTTGCCGCAGGATCACGGCAATTGGACCCCGGCATGGGCTGGGGCGACGATGCGACCTCATCCCTCTACAACCGACCTGCGCCAGCCGGCTCGCCGTTCAGCCATGAACGGCTCTGGAGGGACGACGGTGTGTATGATGTAGTCATCCCGACGACGCACAATCAGCGACCCCGAATTCGCGGGGCCGGCAGCGCGATCTTTCTTCACCTAGCCCGCCCCGGGTACCTTCCGACCGAAGGGTGCGTGGCGATCAGCTTGGCCGACCTGAGACGCCTCCTGCCCCGACTGGGGCGAGATGTTCGTCTCATCATCGCGCGCTGATCAAGCATGCAGCCTGGCGCCGAAGATTGCCGAGCCGACCCGCACGTGGGTGGCTCCGAGCTGGATGCCAAGCTCGTAATCGGCGCTCATGCCCATCGACAGACAGTCGATTCCGTTTCGGGAGGCAATTTGCGCGAGCAGGGCAAAATGCGGCGATGCTTGCTGATCAGCCGGTGGAATGCACATCAGACCTTCGATCTCGAGGCTGCAATCCTGACGACAAAACTTGATGAAATTGTCCGCGTCTTCCGGAAGGACGCCGGCTTTCTGCGGCTCGCGTCCGGTATTCACCTCTACGTAGAGTTTCGGGCGACGCCCCGCCGCATCGAACTCGCGGGCGAGGGCTTCGGCCAGCCTTGGGCGATCGAGCGTTTCGATGACATCGAAAAGCGCCACCGCCTCACGGACCTTGTTTGTCTGAAGTGGCCCGATCAGATGAAGTTCAACAGGCGCGAATTCGGTTTTCAGGTCCGGCCACTTCCGCGCCGCTTCCTGGACCCGGTTTTCACCGAAAATCCGCTCTCCGGCGACGAGCGCCGCACGAAGCGCGGAGACCTCCTGCCCCTTGCTGACGCACACAAGGCGCACGGAATCGCCGGATCGCCCTGAATCGATGGAGGCCCGCGCGATCCGGCTTCTCAGCCGATCCAGGTTGGAAACGATCGCCTGTGACTGGTCGCCCATCGAGCCGTGGCCATTCTGTTCCATGCCGTCCTCCTGCGCGTCGGATTTAGCAGCCTGCGAGGCGGGCGCCTATGGGCGGCTTCTCATTGACCCTCGGGTGAAAATCATGCTCTCTGCCTAGCAAAATCCCCCTGCCGACCGCGTCGGGGCGTCCCGGTTTACAGCCTGAGAAAAATCGAACGAGCCCATGAGATCCGAGCGTTACAATTCACGCGAAGCCGAAGCTAAATGGCAGAAGAAGTGGGCTGAACTCGAGACGTTCCGCACTGACAACAACGACCCGCGTCCCAAGTACTACGTGCTTGAGATGTTCCCCTATCCGTCGGGGCGCATTCACATGGGGCATGTCCGCAATTACGCGATGGGCGACGTGGTCGCGCGGTACAAGCGCGCGCGCGGCTTCAACGTCCTGCACCCCATGGGGTGGGACGCATTCGGCATGCCGGCGGAAAACGCCGCGATGCAGAACAAGAGTCACCCTGCCAAGTGGACGTACGAAAACATCGCAACGATGCGCGGCCAGCTCAAATCGATGGGTCTGTCGCTTGACTGGTCCCGCGAGATCGCGACCTGCGACCCATCCTATTACAAGCATCAGCAGCGGCTCTTCCTCGACTTCCTTCAGGCAGGCCTCGTCACGCGCAAGAAGTCCAAGGTCAACTGGGATCCGGTCGACCTGACGGTGCTCGCCAACGAACAGGTCATCGATGGGCGTGGCTGGCGCTCGGGCGCGCTCATCGAGCAGCGTGAGTTGACGCAATGGTTCTTGAAGATCACGGATTTCGCCGAAGATCTTTCCGCCTCACTTGCAACGCTGGATCGCTGGCCTGAAAAGGTCCGTCTGATGCAGCGGAACTGGATCGGTCGCTCGGAAGGTTTGCGCGTTCGCTTCAAGTTGGCGCCCAACAACACGGCCGATGCGACGACGATCGAGGTCTACACGACACGCCCTGACACGTTGTTCGGCGCCAAGTTCATCGCGCTGGCGCCGGACCATCCGATCTCGCTTGCGGCCGGGGCCAAGGACCCGGAGATTGCCGCTTTCATCGAAGAATGCCGGCGAATGGGCACCTCTGTCGCGGCGCTCGAGACTGCGGAAAAGAAAGGGATGGACACGGGACTGCGGGTGCAGCACCCGTTCGATCCGGACTGGCAGATTCCCGTCTATATCGCGAACTTCGTCCTCATGGACTACGGCACCGGCGCGATTTTCGGCTGCCCGGCGCACGACCAACGCGATCTCGACTTCGCGCATCTGAAAGGGCTCGGCGTCACGCCGGTCGTTTGCCCGGCGGGGCAAGATCCCGCGACCTTCCAGATCGATCGCACGGCCTACGATGGCGACGGGCTCTTGATCAACTCGCGTTTCCTCGACGGCTTGACGCCCGAGGCTGCGCAAGACGAGGTTGCCCGGCGACTCGAGGCAGTGATGATCGACGGAGCCGCGCAAGGCGCGCGTCAGGTCAATTTCAAGCTTCGCGACTGGGGAATCTCGCGGCAGCGATACTGGGGCTGCCCGATCCCGATCATTCACTGCGAAGTCTGCGGCACGACCCCGGTCCCTATCAAAGATCTGCCCGTCACACTGCCAGAAGACGTTACCTTCGACAGGCCGGGCAATCCGCTCGAACATCATCCGACGTGGAAACATGTCGCTTGTCCCTCGTGCGGGAAAGCGGCGCGTCGCGAAACCGACACGATGGATACGTTCGTCGACTCGTCCTGGTACTATGCCCGCTTCACCGATCCGGCGATCACTGACGCGCCCACCTCCGCGGCCGCCAATCATTGGCTCCCGGTCGATCAGTATATCGGCGGTATCGAGCATGCGATCTTGCATCTGCTCTACTCCCGCTTCTTCGCGCGCGCGATGCAAATGACCGGACATCTGGCCGTGAAGGAGCCCTTCGCGGGACTCTTCACGCAAGGCATGGTCGTGCACGAAACCTATCGCGCCAGCGACGGGTCGTGGCGTTCGCCTGGCGAGATACGCATTGAGGGAACGACGGAGGGGCGTCGCGCTTTCGCCCTGACGGACGGCGCGCCGGTGAGCATCGGCCCGATCGAAAAAATGTCGAAGTCGAAGCGCAATACAGTCGATCCTGACGAAATCATTGGCGCCTACGGCGCCGATACGGCGCGGTGGTTCATGCTGTCGGATTCACCGCCGGATCGCGATGTGATCTGGAGCGAGGAAGGCGTGCAGGGCGCGGCTCGCTATGTGCAACAGATCTGGCGTCTCGTGTCCGAATTGACGGAGCTCTCTGCGGGCGCGACCGGATTCAGCGATGATGTACCGGCGCCGGCGCTCGAGATTCGGAAGATCGTGCATAGCCACTTGCTGCGCGTGCAGGATCACATCGAGCGGCTCCGTTTCAACACCGCGATCGCAGACATTCGCAAGATGACGAATGCACTCTCGGCTTCGATCGCGTCGATTACGGATCCGGCAGAAATCACCCCGGACTTGCGAGCGGCCTATGCCGAAGCGCTCGACATGCTCATCCAGATGTTTGCGCCCATGATGCCGCACCTCGCCGAAGAGTGCTGGGCGGACACCGGTCACACAGGGCTCGTCGCAGAGGCGGGTTGGCCTGTCGCCGACGCGCAACTTGCAGCGCAAGACACCATCACCTTGCCGGTCCAGGTGAACGGAAAGAAAAGAGCGGAGCTCGTCATCGACTCGGATGCGCCAAACGGGCAAATTGAGGCCGAAGCGCTCAAGCTGGATGTTGTCGCGCGTGAACTGAACGGCCGCACGCCGAAAAAGGTCATCATCGTTCCAAAGAGGATCGTCAATGTCGTTGTCTAGAGCCCGATCGCTGCGCGCCGCTCTGGCGGTGATGGCGAGCCTGTCGCTTTCAGGCTGCCTCAAGCCCATGTACGGCGGTCCGGAAGGCGCCGCCTTGCAGAATGATCTGCAGGCGATCGCGATCGATCCGATCCCGGAGCGCGCGGGTCATTACCTGGCCAACGAACTGCATTTTCTGCTGAACGGCACAGGGTCGGAGGTTGCGCCCAAATATCGGCTGCAGATCGTGTTGCGCGAACGCATCCAGGCTTCGCTCGTCGATTCCGTGACGCAGCGCGCGACGGCGGGTTCGATCGTCATCGACGCGGACTACAAGCTGGTGCCCTATTCGGGTGGCGCGCCGATCACCAGTGGCGTCGCGTTTACGTTCGCGTCCTACGACCGGACCAGCCAGCGTTTCGCCAACATTCGCGCAGCCCGCGATGCGGAGATTCGCGACGCGAAGGTGCTGGCGGATCAAATCAAGACCCGCATCGCGATGGCGCTGGCGAAGAGCTGACATGGTCGCGATTCGCCATTGGGAGGCAGAGAACTTTCTCGCGAAGCCGCCCGGGCACGTCGCATTTTATCTGTTCTACGGGACCGACACGGGTCTGGTGAGCGAGCGCGCGCGTCTCATCGTCAAATCGTCCATCGACAGTCTCGAAGACGCCTTTCAGCTGGTCCGGATGGAGGGGGACGATCTTGCCGGCGAAAGTGGCCGGCTCGCGGATGAGGTAAATACGATCGGCCTGTTTGGCGGGCGGAGAGCGATCTGGGTCAAGGCCGGCGCGCGGAACCTCGTTCCGGCTTTCGAAGCGGTCATGGACACCACGCCAAAAGACGCTGTCGTGGTGGTGGAGGCCGGGGCCCTCAAGAAGGATTCGGGCTTGCGCAAGATCTTCGAGCGCAGCAGGCATGCCGCCGCGATCGAGTGCGCGCACGACACGCCCGAACAATTGCGACAGATCATCGAAACGCAGGCCAAAGCCGCCGGCCTGGCGATCGACCGAGAAACCGCCGACCTGCTGTCACATTCGCTTGGCGCAGACCGACTGACGACCCGCGCGGAACTCGACAAACTGTTGTTGTACAAACACGGTCTGGATCGGATTGAGGAAGCCGACATCGGGGCGATCGTTGCCGACGCTTCGGCGTTGAGCCTCGACGCCGCCATGAACGCAGCGTTCTCGGGACGGCTCGACCTCGTCGATGAGGCTGTGCAGCAGGCGTTTATCGCCGGCACTGATCCCGGGATGTTGCTCGGAATGGCCGGCCGACACGCCGTGATGTTGCATCGCGCCAAACTCGACGCGGCCCGTGGGATACCGCAGGAGGCCGCACTGGAGAAGGCGAGCCGTCGCGCCTTCAACTTTACACGCAAGGACGTGCTTGCGCGGCAGTTTGGCCTTTGGACTGCAGATGGACTGGCGCGAGCCGTTGAAATATTCGGCCGCGCCATTCAGGAATGTCGGTACAATGCACGTCTGGCCGAAACACTCGCGACCCGTGCATTTTGGTCAGTCGCCTCGGCGGCGCGACGGGGTGCGCGCTAGGACTTCAGCCTGTGGCAAAGAGCATCGAGCTGTTCAAGCGAGGTGTAGCGGATGACCACCGCGCCTGTTTCGCCCGAATGATTGATTTCCACAACCATACCCAGGACGTCCGTCAACACCTTTTCAAGCGCGCGCGTGTCGGCGTCTTTTTGGGGCTGAGGCCTGGACTTTATTTCGAGAGGTTGTTTGCCCAGCGACTTCTGCTGGCGATCGGATGACAGATTTTCTACGTCTCGAACGGTAAGACCTTCGGCCACAATACGTTTCGCAACCGATTCAGCATCTTCAACTGCCAGGAGCGCGCGCGCATGGCCGGCAGAGATTGTGCCAGACCGCACCAGCTCATGGACCGGAGTCGGCAGCTTCAGGAGACGTAGCGTGTTGGCGATGTGGCTTCGGCTCTTGCCGATGATCCGAGCAAGATCCGATTGTGAATAGCTGTATTCCGACGCGAGCTGCTCGTAGCCGAGCGCTTCTTCGATCGCGTTCAGATCACTTCGCTGGACGTTCTCGATGATGGCGATCTCGAGGGCCTGCTTGTCATCCGCTTCCACGATGACAACCGGCACGTCGTGAATGCCTGCCTTTTGCGCCGCACGCCAGCGCCGCTCGCCGGCGATGATCTCGTAAGCGTCTGCGGTTCTTGCGTTCGCCCTGACGATGATGGGCTGGATAACACCCTTCTCGCGAATAGAATCAGCGAGTTCCGCCAACTGCTCATCGTCGAACGATCGCCGAGGATTGCGCGGGTTCGGACGAATGAACTCGATGGGAATTCGACGTTGCCCTGCTGCAGCAGCACGTGCCGCTGGTTCCGGAGCCGAATCGCCGATCAGAGCTGCAAGACCTCGACCAAGGCGAGGACGATTTTCTTCTGCCATAGCATGGCCCTTTCTGCTAGGCGGCGCGCAGGCGACGTTCGCGCTGGATCACTTCGGACGCGAGCTTGAGGTAGGCCTGGCTGCCCGTGCACTTCAAGTCGTAGAGCAGGACGGGCTTGCCATGCGAGGGCGCCTCCGAAACGCGGACGTTTCTCGGGATGACCGTTTCGTAGACCTTGTCGCCCATGAATTGCCTGACATCCGCAACAACCTGCGTCGCAAGATTGTTTCGGGGATCAAACATTGTAAGAACGACACCGTGAATCGTCAGGTCAGGATTGAGAGATGTCCGAACCTGATCGACGGTAGACAGGAGCTGCGATAGGCCTTCCAGCGCGAAGAACTCGCACTGCAGTGGCACCAGGACTGAATCAGCCGCCGACAACGCATTGATCGTGAGAAGATTCAGCGATGGCGGGCAGTCCATCAGCACGTAAGTGAATGGCTCGGTTTCTTCGGCGGCGGCAAGTTCACGCAGCGCCGTTCTCATCTTGAACGCTCTGTCCTTGTCACCGGAGATCTCCAGCTCGACGCCGAGAAGGTCCAATGTGGATGGCGCCAACCAAAGCCTGGGAACGGCGGTCGCCTGAATGACCGAAGCAAGGCTTCTCTCGCCCGTCATCACGTCGTAAGTCGAGGACGTACGGCTCTTTCTATCGATACCGAGACCGGTTGACGCATTTCCTTGTGGGTCAAGATCGATAATCAAGACCTTTTCGCCAATCGCAGCGAGCGCAGTTCCAAGGTTGATAGTGGTGGTGGTCTTGCCGACACCGCCCTTTTGATTGGCGAGAACCAAGACCCGCATTTCAGAGTTTTTCACTGATTTGCTCCAAGAGGGTCGCGGCGGACGATCACGATGACACCGTCTGACTGACTAAGGCTGGGGCGCAGCTCTATGTTCAACGTACTATCCGTAGAGAGTCGGGTCAATTCATTCCCGACCATTCTCCCCTTCGGAAAGACGCCGATGGCACCGATCGACAGCAATGGATCCGCCCAGGTGACGAGCTGCTCCATGCTGGCCAGCGCACGAGCACTGACTGCATCGACAAGACCTAATTCAGGTACAATCGCCTCGATGCGGCCATGATGAATTTGCGTCTTGATGCCTGTTTCACGTGAAACAGATCTCAAGAAAGCGCATTTGCGATTGTCGGATTCGACGAGATGGACCACGGCCTTGCTGCGCCCCGCCAGTAAAATCGCGGTCACGATCCCTGGAAAGCCACCGCCAGAGCCCAAGTCCGCCCACACATCAGCTTGCGGTAGCGTTTTTTGTACCTGAACCGAATCGAGTATGTGTCTCGACCAAAGCTCGCTTTGTGCTTGAGCCGAGACAAGATTTTTGACTGCTGACCACCGGAGGACAGCGGCTTCGAAAATTCGAAGGCGCCGAACTTCGTCCTCCGAGAGGCTGTTCTCGATTTCGTCAGCTCTAGGCATGATACTCACCCAACCACCTTCGCGAGTGATTGCTGATCCCGACGGAGTGAAACAGCCAGAAGCGTGACAGCCACCGGGGTCACACCCTCGACACGTGACGCCTGGCCGAGGGTCGCCGGGCGCACGTCGATCAATCTCGTGCGTACCTCATTCGACAAACCCATAACCAGGCCATAGTCAAAATCGCGGGGAATATGGATACCCTCATCTTTCTTGAAGGATGCGATGTCCGTCGCCTGACGCTCGAGGTAGACAGAATATTTAGCCTCGATCTCAAGTTGTCGGGACGTACCCGAATCTATTTCGGACAGTGAGGGAAAGGCTCGGGACAAAGCCGCCAAAGTCGTATCCGGGTAAGAAAGAAGACCGAAGGCACTCCGGCGCACCCCGTCTCGGTTGACGTGAATTCCCGCAACCGAAGCTTGCTGAGGTGTTGCGAACGTGTTCTCAAGCTCGATCCTTGCGGAATTCAGCCGAGCCATCTTGTCCTCGAACACGCCTGCACGCATGGTTCCCACGCAGCCGATCTGTCTTCCAATGGGCGTGAGGCGCTGATCGGCGTTATCGGCCCGAAGGCTCAAGCGATACTCTGCACGCGACGTGAACATGCGATAAGGCTCGCTGACGCCCCGCGTCACCAGATCATCGACCATGACGCCAATGTACGACGTCTCCCTGTTGAACATCAGTGACGGCTTACCGCCTACACTCAAAGCAGCGTTGAGCCCTGCCGCAAGCCCTTGAGCCGCAGCTTCCTCATATCCCGTGCTTCCGTTAATCTGTCCTGCGAGAAACAGCCCGGCCACTTTCTTCGTCTCAAGAGTGGGCCACAATTGTCGAGGATCTATGTAGTCATACTCGATGGCGTAACCCGTCCTCAAGATTCTGACGTTCTCCAAGCCTGGCATCGTGCGGATAAATGCCGACTGGACATCTGCCGGGAGCGACGAAGATATCCCGTTCGGGTAGATGGTGGGGTCGTTCAGTCCTTCAGGCTCAAGGAAAACCTGATGGCTCTCCCGGTCGGCAAAGCGCGAAACCTTGTCCTCGATCGAAGGGCAATAGCGGGGGCCGCGTCCGGTGATAGCTCCAGAATGGATCGCGGCTCGATGCAAATTCTCGCGGATGATTTTGTGACCCGCTGCAGTCGTTCGCGTGATGTAGCAATCTACTTGCGGCGTGGTGATCGCCTTCGTCAGGTAAGAAAAAGGTTCCGGCTCCGAATCGCCGGGCTGGCGTTCGAGGACCGACCAATCAATCGTCCTGCCGTCCAACCGCGCTGGCGTACCTGTCTTCAACCGTCCAAGTTCAAATCCGGCAGCGAGCAAACTCTCGCTGAGCCGCTCACTGGCCTTGTCACCGAACCTGCCAGCAGAAATGCGTTCGTCACCGATGTGAATCATGCCCCGAAGGAAGGTGCCGCTCGTGAGGACGGCCGCGCCGCAACTGAGCCGCCGACCCTCTGTCTGCACGGCCGCGATCCGACCGCCCGAGATGATGAACTCGGTAACCTCATCTTCTATAATGGACAAGAATGGGTACGCAGAAAGCTCGCGCTGCATTCCGGTTCGATACAGCTCCCGATCTGCCTGGGCGCGCGGCCCGTGGACGGCGGCGCCCTTGGATCGGTTCAACATGCGGAACTGAATGCCGGCCTGGTCGGCGACACGGCCCATCAAGCCATCCATGGCATCAATTTCGCGGACCAGGTGACCCTTACCCAATCCACCGATTGCAGGGTTGCAGGACATCACTCCAATTGTGTTGATGGACTGAGTGACGAGCGCCGTCTTCGCGCCAAGACGGGCGCTGGCCGCAGCGGCTTCGCAGCCGGCGTGACCGCCACCAATGACGACGACATCAAAGTTCTTATCCATGATCTATCCGCTTTTTCGAACCAAGTCCGAATCGATCTGTTTCACGTGAAACAGGTCACTTGCCCATGCAAAACCTGCGGAACACCGTACCGAGAACGTCATCAGCTCCGATGCGGCCCACCAGCTCCTCAAGAGCAGAGGCAGAGCGATGGAGGTGTTCCGCGACGATTTCCAACGCGGCGGACTCCCTTGCCATGGCTTCTTCAGCATGTCGAGCGGCAGCAACAACACAGGCTTTTTGCCGTGCGTTGGTGACCAGGGCAGGCTCTCCAAAAGAAGCTTTCATTGCGCGTGATTCGATTTCGCTAATCAACGATGCCAAACCGACTCCGGTGTGAGCGGAGATGCCCATCTGCGCCCAAGGCGGCAAGGCGCCTGCCTGATCCATCTTCGTTGCGACGACGAAAGAGCGCGGATCGGTCTCGACAGATGCCTCTGTCGAGGCTCCGTCCACCAACCAAAGCAGCAAGTCTGCATGGTCCATCGCTTGACGAGTACGCTCGACGCCAAGTCGCTCGACGACGTCATCGGTTTCCCGCAAACCAGCCGTGTCCAGCAGGACGACAGGCACACCGCCGAGGTCCAGTTCGACCGCGATAATGTCTCGCGTTGTTCCGGCGTGCTCGGTGACAATCGCAACATCTCGCCGCGCCAGAGCATTCATCAACGTGGATTTCCCGACGTTGGGTCGACCGCAAAGGACAACTCGGAAACCGTTTTTGACGATCTCGCCGCGCTCCGCGTCGACGAGCGTGTGCTGCAGTTGCTGAATCAGCCGCCCGACGATCGTCCTGACATCGTCCAACACGTTCGTTGGAGCCTCGCCTTCGTCAGAGAAGTCGATTTCTGCTGCGATGAGCGACAAGGCATCGAGCAGCATTTCGCGCCACTGCTCAGCCCTGGCGGCAAGACCTCCGCCGGCCTGCGAGAGCGCCTGCTTCCGCTGATAGTCTGTCTTGGCGTCGATAAGGTCGGCAACACCCTCGACGGAGGTCAGGGCGAGCTTACCGTTATCGAAAGCGCGTCGAATGAACTCGCCAGGCTGTGCAATGCGCGTGCCGGCTTCCGACGCCAAGGCGCGGAACATGCGGTTGATGACCGCCCGGCTGCCATGAAGCTGGAACTCGAGACAGTCCTCGCCGGTGAAACTCGCA
>JAQGKM010000360.1 GCA_028290125.1 Hyphomicrobiales bacterium
GTCGAGAACGGCCTGGCGTTCTGGTGCGTCTCCGACAACCTCCGCAAGGGCGCCGCGCTCAACGCCGTGCAGATCGCCGAAGCGCTGCTGAAGCGCAAGCTGATCGTCGCCAAGGCCGCCTGAACAAGGCCGCCAACGCGGACGCAAAAAGCGCCAGAATGGAAAGGTGACTTTCCATTCTGGCGTTCATGCAATCGGGTTACATGCCGCGCTGCTGCATGCGCATCCGCTGCATGCGCATACGGTCCATGCGCATGCGCTCCATCCGCATCCGCTCCATGCGCATCTGCTTGCGGGTCATCTTCATTTTTGTCCGCTTCATCATCGGCCGGGCCATGCCGTCACCGCGCGACATGCCGCTGCCGGAATTCATTCCGCCCGAAGACATCTGCGCCGAAGCCGGCATGGCGAGAACGGAAGCACCAAGAAGCGCTGCTGCTGCAAAGATCATTTTGCGCGTATTCATGTGATTTCCTCCTAGTATATCTTGCTGAAAAGAGACGTGCTGAATCGATTTTACCTGCACGCAGAGGATGTACGCGCGGCGATACTGATCGAACGTAGGTTTTCGTTCTCTTCACGCGTCTTTGAAGACGCATGTGTTCAGCTCAAGAAGGAAATCTACTGGCTTCGGCGAAGTTTACGCGATGGTTTTTAGATCGAATACTTCGCCCGGCCGGAACACACGAAACCGGTCCGCACCGATGGCGCTCTTCGCCAGCGCTCCCGAGAGGGCGCGCGGCGGGGCGTGGATATCCTCGTTGGTGAGCTGGAACGTGCCCCAATGATGCGCCATCGCCCGGGCGGCCCCGACGATCTCGAAGATCGCCACGGCCTCTTCCGGATTGACGTGCTGGTCGCGCATGAACCAGCGCGGCTCGTAGGCGCCGATGGGCAGGATCGCGAGTTTCAGTTCGCCATGCTTGGCCCGCACCGCGCGGAACGCGCCGCCGTCCGCAAAGGCGGTGTCGGCGATGTGGTAGATCGGGCCCGACGGCGTCTCGATCGCGAAGGCGCACCAAAGCGCCATGCGCTTGTCGAACACGCCGCGCGCCGACCAGTGGTAGGCCGGCTCGAAATGCACGAAGACGCCGCGGGCGACCTCGACCCGCGCGCCCCAGTCATAGGCGCGGGCGTCGATGGCGGAGTCCGCGCTTTTCATGATCGTGTCATTGCCGAGCGGCGTCAGCACGGGGGCGGGCCGGTGGCGCGCCAGCCAGGCGAGCGCCGTCGTGTCGAGATGGTCGTAATGATTGTGCGACACCAGAACGGCGTCGAGCGGCGGCAGGTCCTCAAGCGCGATGCCCGGCGCATTGACGCGCTTGGGGCCGGCGAAGCGGACGGGGCTCGCCCGCTCCGACCAGACGGGATCGACGAGCAGGTTCACGCCATGTGTCTGGATCAGCAGGCTGGCGTGGCCGACGTAGGAGATGCGGATATCGGGGCCGTCGACCCGCGCCGGCGGCTTGTCCTGCGCGGCGGGCGCACGTTCCGGCCATTCGGCGGGCTTTTCGGTGAAGCGCCATTTCACAAGATCGGTCACGCCCTTGTCGCTGGCCACACGGCCCGGCACGAAAAAGCGCGTGCCGTCGAAATGATCCGAGACGGGGCCGGTGTAATAGGGATTGCGGGAGGACATCAGGGCTCCGGTGAGGGCGGCGGCGCTTGCCGTCAGGCTGGCGGCGCCCGCGGTCAGGCCGGCGAGGGTGAGGAAGCGGCGGCGGTTCATGGCAGGGTAGCTAGGGTGTTGCGCGAGATCCACAAGGCGTTCCGGTTGACTCGCGGCGCTCCTCCGGCCTAAAACCCCGTCAATCTTCGTCACATTCCGACGATCCGACCCGCCGACCAGCCCCAGAGGCTGGAGGCCCACGCCCGGCAGCGCGATGCGCCCCCGGGCGCGTTCCGCTTTGCGGGTTGGCTTTGTCGCAAGGGGACGAGCCAACAGGATGAAGCCCGCATGTTCGAAGGCCTGAGCGAAAAGCTCTCCGGCATATTCGACGCGCTGACCCGGCGCGGCGTTCTCAGCGATGAAGACGTGGCCGCCGCGCTGCGCGAGGTTCGCCGTGCGCTGCTCGAGGCCGACGTCGCGCTCGAGGTCGTGCGCTCCTTCACCGACAAGGTCCGCGACCGCGCGGTTGGCGCCAATGTCGTCAAGTCGGTCACGCCCGGCCAGATGGTCATCAAGATCGTCAACGACGTCCTGATCGAAACTTTGGGCGCCGACGCCGATCCGATCAATCTCGAAGCCGCGCCGCCCGTCGCCATCATGATGGTCGGCCTGCAGGGCGCCGGTAAAACCACCACCGCCGCCAAGATCGCCAAGCGCCTGCGCGACCGCGAGAAGAAGCGCGTGCTGATGGCCTCGCTCGACGTGAAGCGTCCGGCCGCGCAGGAGCAGCTTGCGGTGCTCGGCCGCCAGATCGGCATCGACACGCTGCCCATCGTCGCCGGCCAGACGCCCGTGCAGATCGCCCGCCGCGCCGAAGAGACCGCGCGCCTGCAGGGTTTCGATGTAGTCATTCTCGACACGGCGGGCCGCACCCACATCGACGAGCCGCTGATGGCCGAGATGGCGGAGATCAAGGCCGCCACCAACCCGCATGAAATCCTGCTCGTCGCGGATTCGCTGACCGGCCAGGACGCGGTCAATCTCGCCAAGAATTTCAACGAGCGCGTCGGCATCACCGGCATCGTGCTGACCCGCGTCGACGGCGATGGCCGCGGCGGCGCCGCGCTCTCGATGCGCGCCGTCACCGGCAAGCCGATCAAGCTCATCGGCACGGGCGAAAAGGTCGACGATCTCGACGAGTTTCATCCGCAGCGCATCGCCAACCGCATTCTCGGCATGGGCGACATCGTCTCGCTGGTCGAGAAGGCCGCGCAGACGATCGACGCCGAAAAGGCGATGCGGATCGCCGACAAGATGCGCAAGGGCAAGTTCGATCTGGAGGATCTCTCCGATCAGCTCGCGCAGGTGGAAAAGATCGGCGGCATCGGCGGCATCATGGGCATGCTGCCCGGCATGGCGAA
>JAQGKM010000115.1 GCA_028290125.1 Hyphomicrobiales bacterium
CATCGGCAGCATGTAATCGGCGCTGCCGGTGACGACCGCGGCCGGCAGGGCGCCTTCGCTGACGAGCTTGGCGTCGCCGTAGAGATCGGTGAGCACGCGTTCCATCAGTTCGGCGCGTTGCGTGACGCCGGCGACGATCTCGCGCCAGTCGCGCTCCGGAATGAGCAGCGGCACATGGCTGAGCGGCCACGAACGTTCGTTAGTTTCGCCATAGACGCGATAGGACACGCCGAGGTCGCGGATATGCCGGTCGGCCGACGCGAAGCGCCGCTCGATCTGCTCGTCGTCGATGCGCGACAGATTGTTCAGGAAGTCGCGCCAATGCGGTTTCGGCGCGCCATCCTTGTCCAGAAACTCATCGTCGATGCCAGGCAGGCGTTCGTAGGATGATGTCCAGCTTTCGACACGACGCGTCGAACCGCCGCCTCGTCGTGCGGCATTTCGCGTGCCGGGCAATTCGCTAGCCAAACGTCCTCCTCAGATCGAGCGTCAGCGGAAACTCTGCTGATGGGATCTCGCGTCCGATGTGCATGGGACCGGGAGTATGGCCATGATTTTGAAAGCGCGCGAGGCGTCTTGCTTGCGCCTCGTACGAATTCACAGGGAAAGTATCGTAATTGCGGCCGCCCGGATGGGTCACGTGGTAAACGCATCCGCCCAGAGAGCGGCCGTTCCACGTGTCGACGATGTCGAAGGTGAGCGGCGCATGGATCGGCATGACGGGATGGATGCCCGAAGCGGGCTGCCATGCCTTGAAGCGCACGCCCGCCACCGCTTCGCCCGAGCGACCCGTAGAGGTCATCGGCATCGAACGACCGTTGCAGGTGATCACATGACGGCCGGGCACGAAGCCCTTGGCGAGCACTTCGATCCGCTCGACGGACGAATCGACGAAACGAACGGTGCCGCCCGGCGTGCCTTCTTCGCCCAGCACGTGCCAGGGTTCGAGCGCCTGCCGAAATGTCAGCGCGACGCCGCCATGCTCGACTTCGCCGTAGAGCGGGAAGCGGAACTCGCGCTGCGCTTCGAACCACAGCGGATCGAACTCGTAGCCGACGTCGCGGAGGTCGCCGAGAATGCCGTTGAAATCCTCCCACACGAAATGCGGCAGCATGAACTTGTCGTGCAGGGCGGTGCCCCAGCGCACGAACTCGCCTTGCTGCGGTTCGCGCCAGAACCAGGCGAGCAGCGCGCGCAGCAGCAATTGCTGCGCGAGCGACATGCGCGCATCCGGCGGCATTTCGAACGAGCGGAATTCGACGAGGCCGAGGCGCCCGGTCGGTCCATCGGGCGAGAACAGCTTGTCGATGCAGATCTCGGCGCGATGCGTGTTGCCGGTGACGTCGACCAGCATGTTGCGGAAGATGCGGTCCACCACCCAGAGCGGCGGCGCCTCACCCTTTTCAGGATGTGGCACGAGCCCCATGGCGATCTCGAGTTCGTAGAGCCCGTCGTGCCGGCCCTCGTCGATCCGCGGCGCCTGGCTCGTCGGTCCGATGAAGAGCCCGGAGAAGATGTAGGACAGCGACGGATGTCGCTGCCAGTAGAGCACGAGACTCTTCAGCAGATCGGGCCGGCGCAGAAACGGCGAATCCATCGGCGTCGCGCCGCCGAGCACGACATGGTTGCCGCCGCCCGTGCCGGTGTGGCGCCCGTCGGTGAGATACTTGTCCGTGCCGAGACGCGTCTGGCGAGCTTCCTCGTAGAGCGCGACCGTGTTGTCGACCGCCTCGCGCCAGCTCGCGACGGGATGCACGTTCACCTCGATGACGCCGGGGTCCGGCGTGACCTTGATGACTTCGATGCGCGGATCCTGCGGCGGCGAATAGCCCTCGATGTGCACCGGCACGTCGGCGGCTTGCGCTGCGAGTTCGATCACGGCGAGCAGTTCGAGATAATCCTCCATGCGCTCGACCGGCGGCATGAACACGCACAGCACGCCATCGCGCGGCTCGATCGCGAGCGCGGTGCGGACAGGACCCGCGACCGCAGATTCCACGCTCTTGCCGGCCTTCGCAGCGGGCGCCGCCTTCGCGTCGCCATAGATCTTCACGAGTTCGGCCGGGTCGGGCAGCGGGCCTCGGATCTCGGTCGGATCCTGCGGCGTGATGTAGGGATAGGATTCCGGCGGGATGTGGGGCAGCGAGCTCAGCGGCAGACGGAAGCCGATGGGCGAGTCGCCCGGGAACAGGAACAGCTTGCCGCGGCGCGTCTCCCAACGCTCCGTCTTCCAGCGTGGCGCCTTCGACCCTTCAGCGCTCCAGCGCTGCATCGGAAGCACGTAGCCCGTCGGCTTGGTCAGGCCGCGTTCGAACACGCGCATGATGCGCGCGCGCTCCTCGGCGTTGTCGAGCTTCGAATTGCTCGGATCGACATTCACCGGCAGATCCGATTCCTTGATCAGCCAGTGCGCCGGATCTTCATAGGCGGGCAGGGCGCAGTCGACCGGCAGCCCGAGTCGGGTGGCGACTTCGGCAGAGAGCTTTTCGGCGTCGGCGATGACGGCCTTGCGATCCTTGTATTTTCCCTTCGTGCCGCTCTCGTCGGCGATCAGGTCGGGGTTGTTCCAGATCGTCTTGCCGTCCTTGCGCCAGTAGAGCGCGAACGACCAGCGCGGCAGGCTTTCGCCCGGATACCACTTGCCTTGCCCGTAATGCAGGAAACCGCCGGGTGCGAAGCGTTCGCGCAAACGGCGGATCAGCGTGTCGGCGAACACGCGCTTGGTCGGCCCGACGGCGGCGGTATTCCACTCCGGCGCCTCGAAATCGTCGATCGACACGAAGGTCGGCTCGCCGCCCATCGTCAGCCGCACGTCCTGCTTCTCAAGGTCGGCGTCAACCTTTACGCCGAGCGCGTCGAGCCTGTCCCAGGCGTCGTCCGAGAAAGGCTGCGTAACGCGCGGCTCTTCACGGATGCGATCGATCCGCATCGAGAAATCGAACGTGCAGGTCGCGGGCTCCACCATGCCCGACACCGGCGCGGCGGACCGATAATGCGGCGTGGCCGCGAGCGGCAGATGACCTTCGCCGCAAAGCAGGCCGGAGGTCGCGTCGAGCCCGATCCACCCCGCGCCGGGGATGTAGATCTCGGCCCAGGCGTGCAGATCGGTGAAGTCGTGCTGCGTGCCCTTGGGACCCTCGACGGAGTCGACGTCGGCCTTCAGCTGGATGAGATAGCCCGACACGAAACGCGACGCGAGGCCGAGCTGCCGCGCCAGATGCACGAGCAGCCACGCGGAATCGCGGCATGAGCCGGAGCCGAGCTCCAGCGTCTCCTCCGGATCCTGCACGCCAGGCTCCATCCGGATGACGTAGCTGATCTCCTGGCTGAGCCGCGTGTTGAGCCCGACGAGGAAATCCACCGTGCGCATCTTCTCGCGCGTGATGCTGGCGAGATAGGCCGCGAATTTCGGACCTTGCGGTTCGCTGACCAGATAGGGCGCGAGTTCGATCTCTTCTTCGGGCGTGTACGCGAAGGGAAATTCCTCCGCGTGCTTCTCCATGAAGAAGTCGAACGGATTGATGACGGACATTTCCGCCGTCAGGTCGACCTCGATCTTGAATTGCGTCGCCTTCTCGGGGAAGACGTGCCGCGAAAGCCAGTTGCCGTGCGGATCCTGCTGCCAGTTCACGAAATGGTCAGCGGGGCTCACCTTCAGCGAGTAGGACAGCACCTTCGTCCGGCAGTGCGGCGCCGGCCGCAGGCGGATCACCTGCGGGCCGAGCGCGACGGGATGATCGTAGGTGTAGCTCGTGACGTGATGAAGGGCGACGCGGATCGACAAGGGCGGGGACTTTCAAAGGTTTTGGCGAGAACTCAGGCGTGGTCGCAGTTTCTGCCCTCAGGGCGCCCTGTCAATCGAGACGGGCGTCAGCTTGAGCAACAAAATGCGTGTATGCCGCGACGATGTGCGATTTGCCTACGGCATGGCAAGCCATGCCTCATTCTGCGCCTGACCCTGATCCCCTCAGTCGCGGACGAGCCGCGCCATGAACCCAAGCTTCGAGATCGCCTCCGGCGACAGCACGAACGGGTAGAGATCGGGCTGGCCCATGCTGCGGTTGAGCGCATTCACCGCAAAGCAGATCGGCAGCCAGGCGTCGATCAGCGGGGCGATGTCGCGCATGCGATGCGGATCGAAGTCGATCTTCGTCGACAGCTCCTCGTTTTCGCGAATGCGCGGGCGCACCTGGATGCCGAAGGCGTGCGCGGTTTCCAGCGTGTCGACGATGTGCAGGTAGTGCGCGAAGGTCTCGGCGAAGTCTTCCCACGGATGCGCGCTTGCATAGGCGCTGACGAAACGCTGGCGCCAGTCCGGCGCCGGCCCGTTCGCATAATGCCGCTGCAGCGCAGCGTTGTAATCATCACGCTCGTCGCCGAACAGCGCGCGGCATTCTTCAAGCTTGCCGCCATCGCGCACGAGCTTGTCCCAGTAATAATGCCCGACTTCATGGCGGACATGGCCGAGCAGCGTGCGGTAGGTCTCGCCCATGCTGGTGCGGCGCTTCTCGCGTTCGCCGTCATCGGCTTCCGCGAGATTGAGCGTGATCAGGCCGTCGTCATG
>JAQGKM010000126.1 GCA_028290125.1 Hyphomicrobiales bacterium
TGGGGCACGGGCGAAGTCGAGCTGATCGAACTCGCCACGAAGGACGAGACCGCCGACAACATCGTCTGCGCCTTCGTGCCAGACGGCGTGCTCGAGCCCGGGAAGCGCTTCACCTTCGGCTACAAAATCCGCTCGATGCACGACGGCCTGTCGCTGCACAAGCTCGGTTACGTGCGCGAGACGTTCAACGCGCCGCCCGCAGGCCTTGGCGGCAACGAGCAGGTGCTCGCCGACGCGCGCCGCCTGATCGTGGATTTCACCGGCGGCGAGCTATCCTACTATCTGAAGCATCCGGAGCTGGTGCGCATCGTCGCCAATGCGCAGCGCGCGCAGGTCGTGCGCTCCTTTCTCGTGCCGAACCCAAAGATCGGCGGCTTCCGCGCAATGATCGACGTGAAGTTCGAGCACGAGACCGTCGGCACCGTGCAGTGTCTGCTGCAGGCCGAAGGCAAGCAGATCACCGAGAACTGGCAGTATGCATGGCGGATTTATAATTTGTGAGGTTGTTCCCTTCTCCCGCGCTGGCGGGAGAAGGTGGCGCGCGAAGCGCGACGGATGAGGGCGTTTCAGGCAACGCCAATTCTGCATCGTTGAAGCAGCGGCGCCGCCCTCACCCGTCATGCTTCGCATGCCACCCTCTCCCGCGCAGCGGGAGAGGGTTTGGCCCCCCGCCCTCAGCTTTTCGGCTTCGGTTCCGCCGTCACGTCCATCAAGCCCCACTTCAGCATGTCGATCTCATGCTGCGCGAGCTTGAATTCGAAACCCTCGACCTTCTTGCGCAGCTCGTCGGCTTCCGTCTTGCCGGCGTCGTCCGTCGCATCGACCGCGAAGCGCACCCAGCCTTCGGCGACGTCGCCGATGCTCGTGTAGGTGACGCGGTAGCCGTTGCGTGAGGTCACGACCATGCGGCGGGCGTCCGGCGACGGCTCGCCCTTTGGCTTGCGTACGTCCTGGAAGGAGATCGGGTCGACCATGAACGACAGGCGCATGACCTTGCCGCCGTCGGTCTCGCGGCCTTCCGGCGCATTGGCGATCTTCAGGTCGTCGCCCTTGTTTTCCGACACCGCAATGATCTCGTCGAGGCCGCCGCCGCTGATGCGCAGGCCCGCCAGCGCGTCGCGACCGATGTTGACGAAGTTGATCTCGAACCACGCCGCCTGCGGCACCGGCACGCGCACTTCGCCGCGCACGAGCCACGTCTGCTTCTGGTCGCCGAGCCGGATGTAGGAGCCGCCCGCCGCGCCGCCGACGGTGGTGTCGCGGTTGCCGGCCGTGACATTGGCCATCACCTCGTTCTTCGCGTCACGGAAGATCACCTGGCGCCCGATGGAGTCCGGCGCCGCGCCGGGATCGGCGAGACCGAGGTCCGCGAAACGCGCCGGATCGGCGGTCTTCGTTTCCTCGTAGGACAGGAGCGCGGCGCCCGACACGACGTCGCGGAAGGCGTCGGCCTTCGCCGGATAGCCGGAGTCCTTTTCGTAGAACCCGTCGGCGCGTTTCTCGATCGTGTAGTTGCGCTCGGCGTCGCGGATCGAGAGGCTCGCGACATCGTTGGCGCGCTGCACGAGTTCGGGGAACACGCGCTGGCCGCGCTTGTCGGAGGCGAAACCCTGCGCGCCGGTGCGCAAGGTGACGCCCACGGCGACGAGCGAGACGGCGGTGAGAAGTCCGAGAATGCCGAGCTGTCTGACGTTCATGTGCGGCGTCTCCTCACGCGTCTTTTTTCGGAAGGTCGCGCTTGCGGCGCCGGAAGGCGAGACCCAGCGCGACGATGCCGACGAACAGCGGCACGCCCGCGACGTTGATCGCGATGATCGTGTTCTTCAGGCGATCAACGTCGCGGCGCAGCGCAAATTGCGTGGCGCGCAATTCCTCGCGGGTCGCGAGAACTTCCGTCTTGAACTTCTCGATCGTCTGGACCTGCTGCGGGGTCAGCACTTCCGTGCCCTTCTGGCCGCCGCGGCCGAGCTCCTGCAGCTTCTGCTCGGCGTCTTTCAGCTTCTCCTGCAGGCCCTGTTCCTTGGCGCGATAGCGCTGGTTGGCCTCCTGCTCGATCTGCTGGATCTTCTCGAACGGACGCCACGACACGCCGCGTCCGCGCAGGTCAGCGAGGATCGCCCCGCCCGCCATCTGCTCGATGGCGTTGACGACGAAGTCGCCGTTGTTGGCGAAAGCCTGTGCGACTTCGGAGCCCAGCAGGTTGCGACGCTGCACCCAGTTGCGATCCATCACCACGTCGGCGTCGCCGACAAGGATGACGTTCGCGGGCTTGGCGTTCTTCGCGAGCAGCTCGCCCTTGGGCGTCACGCCTTCGGGCGCCGTCGGAAACGCGCTGTCCAACGTGCCGGTGAGGCGCGCGGCGATGACCGGCGGATTGGCGCCGGGCTCGATCTTGGTGAGCAGCATGCGCAGGTCCGCCTGCCGATCCTTCATCTGCTCGACCGGCAGAACGCCGGCCTTCTTCGAGCCGGTGACGAGCGGGCGCAAGGTCACGCCGGGCTTGCCTGCCTCGAACGAACCGGCGCTCGTGAACACCATGGCGGCGAGCTGCGCCAGAATGGCGTCGTCCTTGCGAAGGCCCTCATCATGCACCGCGATCCACGGCAGGTTGCTCATCTGCGCCGGGCGGCCATTGATGACGCGCTCGGTCTGCAGGGCGAAGCCGGGATCGGCGACCGCCATCTTGGGATCGAATTTTACGCCCCAGGCGGCAAACAGTTTTGCAAGATCCGACGACGTGTCCGGCGGCGGCGCGCCGCGCGGGCCGACCTGATTTTCCGCATTGGGATCGACGAAGACCAGCGTCGCGCCGCCACCCATCACCCACTGGTCGATGGAGAACAGTAGCTTGTCCGACAGGCCCTGCGGCTGCACGACCATCAGCACGCGCGTGTCGGCGGGCAGTTCCGTGGCGTCGCCCGCGACGGGCTTGACGTCGAAGAACTGCTTCATCTGCGTCAGCACCTGCTGCTCGCGCAGGCCCATCTGCGGATTGCCCGCGAGATTCATGCCATCGATCAGCGCAACCACGGCCTTGCCCTTGCGGTCGAGCTCGGCGACGAGACGCGTCATGTCATATTCGAGAAACGCCTCGCGCTCAGGGCTGAACGAACCGATGTTCGCCTTGCCGGTGGTCGAGTTCGTCGCCGCGAGACCGAAGAACAACCGGTCGCCGGTAGAGGACTGGATCGGGCTGATGCCGAAGGCGACCGCCCTGTCCTCTTCTTCCGAATAGGGCTTGGGGTCGATCACCTCGAGGATGATCTTGCCCTTGGACGCCGCCACATAGGAATCCAGCATGGCGCGCACGCGCGACGCGAAGGCTGCGATCTGCGGCGCCTCGCGCGTCAGGCCCGACGACATGAAGAAGCGGAAACGGATCGGCTCGGCAAGCGCGCCGACCATCGCCTTGGTGCCGTCGCTCAGCGAATAGAGATGCTGCTGCGTGAGATCGATGCGCGCGCCACGAAGAGCGTTCGCCGCGATGATGTTGATAGAGCCGAAGATCACCGCGCCGAGAATGGCGGCGATGATGACGAGGCGTCCGGTGGTGAATGTCTTGTTCATGTGACCCTCACGCCGCCTTGCGCGCATCGAGGATCTGGACATTGAGCCAGAGCGCGAAGCCGATCAGGGAGATAAAGAAGACCAGAGCCGAGGCTTCGAACACGCCGTCGGTGATCCGCTGAAAATGTCCGATGAAGGACATGGAGTCGATGGCCTGCACGATGACGTCAGGCGCCCACGGCCGCACGGCCGCGAGCACGAGATCGAACCCCGCCATGACGAAGAGAAAGCCCACGATCACCGCGCCGATGAAGGCCAGCACCTGGTTCTTGGTCAAAGCAGAAATGCAGGACGCAATCGCCAGGAAGGCGCCGGCCATAAGCCAGGCGCCGATATAGGACGCGAAGATCACGCCATTGTCGGGCGAGCCGAGCACGTTCACGGTGATCCACAGCGGCATGGTGAGCACCAGCGCCAGCCCCGCGAAGGCGAAGGCGGCGAGCCATTTGCCGAACACGAATTTCCACGGGGACACCGGCAGCGTCATCAAGAGCTCGATGGTGCCGAGGCGACGCTCTTCCGCCCACAGCCGCATGCCGATGGCCGGCATCAGCACGAGGAACAGCCACGGCTGCCACGTAAAGAAGGTCGAGAGATCCGCCTGCGCGCGCTCGAAGAAGCTCGAGACGAAGAACGTCATGCCGGCCGACACGGCGACGAAGACGGCGAGGAAGACGGCCGCCAGCGGCGTTGCGAAATAGGCCGCGAATTCGCGGCGGAAGATCATCAGCAGGCTTCTCATGGCGGTCAGACCCCGGCCTGTTCGAGGGTGATGTGGCGGAAGGCGTCCTCCAGAGGAGTCGTCTTCACGAGCTGCGGCACGCTGGGATCGCGCGGCGGCGCACAGGCGAGCAGTTCCGCCGGCGTCGTGTCGGCGAGCTTGCGGCCGCGCGCGATGACGATGGCGCGCGTGCAGATCGCCTCGACTTCTTCCAGGATGTGGGTGGAGACGATGATCGCCTTCGAGGGCGCCAGCGCGCGGATCAGCGCGCGCATTTCATGCTTCTGGTTGGGGTCGAGGCCGTCAGTCGGCTCGTCGAGGATCAGCACGTCAGGATCATGGACCAGCGCCTGCGCGATGCCGACGCGGCGCTTGTAGCCCTTGGACAGGGCCTCGATGCGGCGGTTCCAGACATCCGCGAGGTCGATGCTCTCGACCAGTTCGGCCAGCCGCCGGCTGGTCTCGCGCGGCGTGAGGCCGCGCATGCCCGCCACGAAGCCGAGAAAGTCCGCGACGGTCATGTCGGGATAGGCCGGCGCGCCCTCGGGCAGATAGCCGAGGTGGCGGCGGGCGGCGATCGGATCGCGACGGCTGTCGTGCCCGGCGACGAAGGCGTCGCCCGAGGTCGGCTCCAGAAATCCTGCGATGATCTTCATCGTGGTCGACTTGCCGGCGCCGTTCGGCCCCAGGAAACCGATCACCTCGCCCCGGTCGACCCGGAAACTGACCCCATCGACAGCCGTTACCGGCCCGAATTTCTTGATCAACGCCCGTGTTTCGACGAGCGCCTGAGCATTCGGCATGCCGTTCTCCCTCCGCGGACCCCGTTGAACCGGGTTTTGTCCAGCTCCTGAAGCGTCGCAGAGCGCCTCAGGCGGCCATGACTTACGGAGTATTCACGGCATTTCAAGGCCTCGTTGCCGGATCGGGAGGATCCGGGCGAAAAATCGAGCGTCGGGATGCCTTCAAACCGATCCAGACAGGCCGATCATGTCCTGCCGGTCTTCCGTGCGCGAGCGTCGACCTCGACGGCGGGAGCCGGGCTGGCTTTGGCGAGCTGCTGCAGAAGTCCGATCGCGGGCTTGAAGACCAGCGCCTTGCGCGCCCCGATCATCACCTCGAGCCCGGCCCGCACGTTGCGGGCGCGCCGCGCCGCGCGTTGAACCACGAGGAACTTGCCGAAACCCGACAGCAGCACGGGTTCGCCCCGCAGGATGATTTCGGAGATCATTCCAAGGACCTGGCCGACCATCTCGCCAGCGTCGGACCGCGGCAGGCCGCTGGCGCGGCAAACCGCCTCGGCCAATTCGGCACGCGTGATTGTCCTGTCTTTTCGAGAAGCCATGCGGTTGCCCCGACTGATCTTAGGGCGTCCTTGTAGAGGGAATAAAATCTGGACAATATCGCGTGCACGCAAAGTCAGCGCAGGAACGAAGATTTGACGCGGGTTCTCCCTCAATTTGGGTTATAAGCCGCCGTCATTGTGTCTCGTCTGGTTACATTTGGAGCGCGATCATGCGCATTCTGTCGCGCGCCTTCGCTCTCGGGCTTGTCGTGGCGCTTGGCGCCTGCGGAAAGCCGATCGGCGTGCTGGATCCTGTCGCGGTCGCCAATCCGCAGGCCAAGCGCGTCGACATGTTCGTCGTCACCACGCGCAGCGATGCAGGCGTGTCCTCCGGCGAGATGTTCGGCGGAGCTCGTGCGACGAACGCCGCCTTTGCGGAGATCGCCGTGTCGGTGCCGCCACTCGCGAACCGGCGCATCGGCGACGTCCAGTGGCCCGCGAGCCTGCCCGCCGACCCGGCCCGGGAATTTGCGACCGTCTCGGCCGAAAAGCTCGACAGGGACACGGCCCTGCGCCGCTTTCACGCCCGGATGACCAAGACAGGCCAGCGCCGCGTGCTGCTGTTCGTCCATGGCTTCAACACGCGTTTCGAGGAAGCGGTTTATCGTTTCGCGCAGATCGCCCATGACTCGCAGGCGCCTGCCGTCCCGGTCCTGTTCACCTGGCCTTCGCGGGGCCAGTTGCTCGCCTACACCTACGATCGCGAGAGCGCGAACTATTCGCGCGACGCGCTGGAATCCCTGCTCCAGGCGCTCTCCCGCGACAGCGCCGTCGGCGAGATCACCATCCTGGCCCACTCGATGGGGAACTGGGTGGCGCTCGAAGCCCTGCGCCAGATGGCGATCCGCAACGGCTCCATTCCGACCAAAATCCGCAGCGTCATGATGGCGTCGCCGGATGTCGACGTCGACGTGTTCCGGCGCCAGCTCGTCGAGATCGGCGTCAAACACCCGCCGTTCATCCTGTTCGTCTCGCGCGATGACAAGGCGCTCGGACTTTCATCCCGCATCTGGGGCGACACGCCGAGGCTCGGGGCCATCAACCCGGGCGAAGCGCGCTACAACGGCCTGCTCGACACGGCTGGCCTGCAGGTCATCGACCTGACCGACGCCACCTCGGCGGACAGCCTCAACCACGGCAAGTTCGCTGAAAATCCCGAGATCGTGCGGTTGATCGGCGGGCGTCTCGCCGAAGGGCAGACGCTGACCGACGCGAATGCCGGGCTGGGCGAGAAGATCGGCGCCCTGACGACTGGCGCCGCGTCAGCGGTCGGGCGTGCGGCAGCCATCACCCTGTCGGCGCCGATCGCCATCGTCGACCCGGAGACGCGACGCAACCTGCCCTCGCAGTTCGAGCAATTGGGTGACGACGCGGCCGGCGCGGTAAAGGGCGCACGCAGCGTTCTGCCGACGCGCTGATCCTTCAGGCGCGCTCGCTGCGGCCTGGCTCATCACTTCGAACCGCGCGCGCATGCTGGGCGGTCTGCGACGGAGCCTCGCCGAATGCGTCCCGATAATGACGGGCGAAGTCGCTCAGGTGCGAGAAACCGCTTTCGAGCGCGACGATCGTGACCGTGTCGTCGCCACGACCGCACAGCAGCCGCTCGCGCGCCGCCTCCAGGCGCAGATCGCGAAGGCGTTCGGTGATGGTGCGTCCGTAATCCTTGCGAAAAAGCAGTTGCAGGTTGCGCAAACTGCATCCTGCCGCCTGCG
>JAQGKM010000153.1 GCA_028290125.1 Hyphomicrobiales bacterium
TGCGCGTCGTCTCGATGGGCACGATGGACGGCGAAAACGGCCCGCGTCCCTTCTCGGTCGAACTCTGCGGCGGCACGCATGTCGCGCGCACCGGCGACATCGGGCTCGTCACGGTGGAGGGCGAAAGCGCGGACGCTTCTGGCATACGCCGCGTCCAGGCCAAGACCGTCGATGTGGCGCGTCATCAACTGAATGTCGAATCGCGCCTCCTGCTCGAGCTCGCCGGGCTTCTGAAGACGCCCGCCGACGATGCGGCGGAGCGACTCGCCGCGCTGATCGAAGACCGCCGCAAGCTCGAACGCGAACTCACCGACGCGCGCAAGAAGCTCGCCATGGGCGGCGGCGGCGCGGCGGCCGACAACGCCGTGCGCGACATCGGCGGGATCAAGCTTTTCGCGCGCGCCATCAGCGGCGTCGAGATGAAGGACCTCAAGTCGCTCGCCGACGAGGCCAAGCAATCGCTCGGCTCGGGCGTCGTCGCCATCGTGGGCGTGGCCGAGGACGGCAAGGCCGGCGTCGTGGTGGGCGTCACCGCCGATCTGACCGGCCGCTTCAACGCCGTCGACTTCGTCCGCGCCGCGTCAGAGGCGCTCGGCGGCAAGGGCGGCGGCGGACGGCCCGACATGGCCCAGGCCGGCGGACCCGACGGCGCCAAGGCCGACGAGGCGCTGACCGCGATCGCTAATTTGCTCGCCGCCAAGGCGGGTTGAGCGGTCAACGGCAGGGCGCCCGCTTCTCCCCGGGGGAGAAGCTGTCGGCAAAGCCGACTGATGAGGGGATGCTGGCTTCGTCGGAAAGGTCGCAACCCCTCACCCGGCTCGGGGCCACGCCCCGAGTCCGCCCTCTCCCGATGGGAGAGGGAGGCGCCCCGCCACGGGAACCGGTCTCCAGGGCAGCCGTTTTCACGGGTGGCGCTGATCTGCTCCTCCTTTGACGTAGCGCAAGGCCGAGAAACCTGCGCTGTGTCGATGCTGCAGCCTTGAGGAGAACGCCATGTTCCGTACCATTCTCGTCGCCGTCGATCTGGCCGAAATGAACATCGCCAAGCCGGCGATCGAGCAGGCGGCCGCCCTGGCCGAGCAATCGGGCGGCGCCTTGCGCCTCGTCAACGTCCAGTCGCTGCTGCCCGCCACCTTCATGGATTACGTGCCGGCCGACTTCGACACGCAGATGAAGGACAATGCCGAGGCGAGCCTGAAGCAGGTCGCCGAAAAAGTGCCGCTGCCGCATGAGCGCGTGTCGTGGGCAGTGCGCGTCGGCGGCGTCTATCCGGAAATCCTCGCCGAAGCAGACGCTTGCGGCGCCGATCTCATCGTCATCGGCTCGCACCGGCCCGCCATGTCGACCTATCTGCTCGGCTCGAACGCCAAGACGGTCGCGCGGCACGCCAAGTGCTCGGTGCTGATCGTGCGCGAATAGGCGGGCGCATCTAGGCCAGCGTCCAGCGTGCGTGCTAGAGGACTCTCATGCTTCGATTGATCCTCCTGCGCCACGCCAAGGCCGCGCCGCAAGCCGGCGGCGGCGATTCCGAGCGCCCGCTGACCCAGCGCGGCCGCGGCGATGCGCAACGCGTCGGCGATTATCTTGCCGGACATGGATTGTTTCCCGATCTCGCCGCAGTCTCGACTGCCAAGCGCACGCGCGAGACGCTCGAGCTGGCGCTGGAGACTTTCGGCGAGCCCTGCCCGGTCGCAGCCGAACCGCGCCTCTATCTGGCCGAAACGCCGATCCTCCTGGAGCTTCTGCGCGCCACGCCGTCCTTCGTGCAGGTGCTGCTGGCGGTCGGGCACAACCCCGGCTGCCATGAATTCGCGATGCTGATGGTCGGGCATGGCGACCCGGTGGCCCGCGCACGGCTTGAGGCCGGTTTTCCGACCGCCGCTTTCGCGGTGATCGACTTCGAGGCGGCGAACTGGGCCGAGGTGAGGCCGGGCTCGGGCGTGCTGGACCGGTTCGTGACGCCCGCCGATCTCGGCTAGCGTGAGCCACCTGCTTTACCCTGGGGAGACCTGTGCATAACCTCCCGCCGTCATTGCGAGCGCAGCGAAGCAATCCAGGGGCCACGGATGAAATGCCTGCGGTATCAACGTTTCGCAGAAGATCGTAAACGCGTGCCTAGATTGCTTCGCTCCGCTCGCAATGACGAAACTGATGTTTCGCAAAGGTCTCCGAGGGGCGAGGGTTGCCGCGCCTTGCAAAGCGGCGCGCGGCGCATACATCCCAGTGACACCCACCCGCCGGAGCCCCCTTGCCGCTCATCTCTGATCTCGCGCTCGAAGCGCGCATTGCGGCGCGGGCTTTGGCCGATTACGCCACCGGCGGCGGTTTGCGGCTGGGCGTCACAGGTCTTTCGCGCGCCGGCAAGACCGTGTTCATCACGGCGCTCATCGATGCGCTGACGCGGGCGCCCAAGCACGCGGGGCGGCGCGCCCTGCCGGTGTTTCGCGTTCATGCGGAAGGCCGTCTCACGCGCGGCTACCTGCGCCCGCAGCCTGACGATGACGTGCCGCGCTTTGCCTATGAAGACCATCTCGCCGCGCTGACCGGCAGCGCCGCCGGCCCCGAGGCGCGCCACTGGCCGCAATCGACGCGGCGCATTTCCGAACTTCGGCTGACGCTTGAATTCGAGAGCCGCGCCGGATGGCGCAAGGGCGCGCGCGAGCTGACGCTCGACATCGTCGATTATCCGGGCGAATGGCTGCTCGACCTGCCGTTGCTGTCGAAGACCTATGCGCAATGGTCGACCGACATGCTGGAGGCGGCATCCAGCGCGGCGCGCGCGACGCTGGCGGCGGATTGGCGCGGCTTTCTCACGACGGTCGATCCGCAGGCGCCCGCAGAAGAAGACGTCGCGCGCCGCGCCGCAGAGATTTTCACCGCCTATCTGCGGGCCTGCCGGCAGGACCGCGTTGCACTTTCGACGCTGCCGCCCGGGCGTTTCCTGATGCCGGGCGATCTCGAAGGCTCGCCCGCGCTGACCTTTGCGCCGCTGCCCACAGCGGGCGACATCAAGGCGGGCTCGCTCGCCGCGATGATGGAGCGGCGCTATGAAGCCTACAAGCGACACGTCGTGCGCCCCTTCTTTCGCGATCATTTCGCGCGCATCGACCGCCAGATCGTGCTCGTCGATGCGCTCGCCGCGCTGAACTCCGGCCCTGCGGCCGTGCGGGATCTTGAAACGGCGATGACCGACGTGCTGCTGGCGTTTCGCGCCGGGCGCAATTCGCTGCTCTCGACGATCTTCCGTCCGCGCGCAGACAAGATCCTGTTCGCCGCCACCAAGGCCGACCATCTGCACCACACCAGCCACGACCGGCTGGAAGCCATCCTGCGCCAGCTCACCGCCCGCGCCATCTCGCGCGCCGAGGGCGTCGGCGCCGATGTCGACGTGATCGCGCTCGCAGCCGTGCGCGCGACGCGCGAAGCGCAGGTGAAGCATGACGGCGAGATGCTCGACGCCATCGTCGGCACGCCGCTCGCCGGCGAACGTTTGGGTGACGACGTCTTCGACGGCGCGCAGGAAGCCGCGATTTTTCCCGGCGCCCTGCCCGCAGATCCCCGCGCCGTGTTTCGCGGCGAGGCGCTGTCGGTGCCGGAAGGCGAGGCCGACTACCGGTTCGTGCGCTTCCGTCCGCCGCTGCTGCAGATCGAGCCGAATGGCGAGCGCGGATTGCTGCCGCAGATCCGGCTCGACCGCGCGCTGCAATTTCTCATCGGAGACCGGCTCGCATGAAGACGCCGCAACAGCGACCGCGCGCGTTCAAGCTCGATGACGCCGCGCCCGAACGCGATCGCATCGTCGTGCAGGACATGCCTGACGCCTTCGCGCCCGCGCCGCTCGACGAAGAGACGGCGAGTGAAGAAGCCGCCGTCGAGGCCGCGCAACGTCGCGGCATGGTGGCCCGCGCCCTGCTGACCTGGGGCGGGCTGTTCTGGTCGGCGGCCGGCGCGCTGGTGTCGCTGGCGGTTGGAATGTGGTTCGACAAGCTCATCGGCGATCTCTTCACGCGCTCGCAGACGCTGGGCTGGATCGGCGCCGCGCTGGTGGCCGCGCTCGTTCTCTCGCTGCTGGTGCTGGCGGGGCGCGAAGTCGCCGCCGTGCTGCGGCAGAAGCACATTGCGAAAATGCACGCGCATTTCGCCCGCGCGCGCGAAGCCGATGATCGCAACGAGGCGCGCACGCTGACGCGCGATCTCGTCAGCCTCTATGCGCACCGTCCCGAGACGGCGCGCGCGCGGGCGCAATTGTCCGAGCTCACGGGCGAGATCGTCGACGGCCGCGATCTTATCGACATCGCCGATCGCGAGATGATGAGCGCGCTCGACGAC
>JAQGKM010000235.1 GCA_028290125.1 Hyphomicrobiales bacterium
CGAGATCGCCGTCGATGCGGACGGCCTGATACAGGGCATTCGCGGGAGCCTGATCCACGATCAGGGCGCCTATGCGCTCAAGGCCGTCAACCTGCCCTACAACTCAGCGACCGCTGTCCCCGGCCCCTATATCGTGCCGCATTACGATGTGGACGTCGTCATCGGCTTCACCAACAAGGTGCCCGCCTCCTCCGTGCGTGGCGCGGGCTATCCGCAGGCTGCCTTCGCGATGGAACGGCTGATGGATCGGGTCGGGCGCGAACTCGGCATAGACCGCGCGGAAATCCGCCGACGCAATCTCATCCCGCCGGAGAAGATGCCTTATTCCAAGCCGCTGAAAGCGCGCTCGGGCGCAGCCATAACTTACGACAGCGGCGATTATATCGCCACGCACGAGGAGATCCTGGCGGCGTCGGACTGGCATGATTTCCCCGCGCGTCAGGCGCGCGCGCGCAAGGAAGGCCGTTACCTCGGTATCGGTCTCGCGCATGCGGTGAAGGGCACCGGGCGCGGCCCGTTCGAGACCGGCATGGTGCGCGTCAATCCATCGGGAAAAATCTCGATCTACACCGGCGCCGCCGCCATGGGTCAGGGCCTCGCCACCGCTCTGTCGCAGATCTGCGGAGAACATCTGGGCGTCGCCGCCGGCGACATCACGGTGACGTCGGGCGACACGGGACGCACGCCGCTCGGGCTCGGCGGCTTCGCGAGCCGCCAGCTCGTGACGGCCGGTTCATCCGTCATGCTCTCCGCGCAGGCGGTCGCGGCGAAGGCGAAGAAATTGGCGAGCCACATGCTGGAGGCGGCGGAAGAGGATCTCGAAATCGTCGACGGTCAGGTGCGCGTCGCGGGCTCCGACAAGGCCGTGTCGCTTGCTGAACTCGCGCGCGTGCTGAAGGGCGCGCCGGGCTACGCCTTTCCGCCCGGCATCGATCCTGCGCTCGAAGCCGACATCAAATGGCAGACCGAGCCGCTGACCTACGCCAACACCAGCCACGTCGCGGAGGTCGAGGTCGATCCGGCGACGGGGCATGTCACCATCCTGCGCTACACGGCGCTGCAGGATTGCGGCGTGCGCGTGAACCCGATGATCGTCGACGGCCAGATCCGCGGCGGAATCGTGCATGGCATCGGCAATGCGCTGTTCGAGGAAATGATCTACAGCGCCGACGCGCAGCCGCTGACCGTCACCTTCGCGGACTATCTGCTGCCGACCTCGACCGAAGTGCCCAACCTCGTGACGCTCTATCGCGAGACGCCCTCGCCCATCAATCCGCTGGGCGCCAAGGGCGTCGGCGAGGTCGGCACCATACCGGTGGCGGCGGCGATCATCTCGGCGGTGGAGGACGCGCTGCGGGAGTTCGACATCGCCATCCGGCAGACGCCGATCCCACCCTGCACGCTGTTCGAGATGATCGCCGACGCGCGCCTACTCGTGCCGCACGTGCGTGGAGAAGTCGTAGTCGCGTGAGATCGACGCCTTGAAGGTCTGCTGCACGTCGGCGCCGAAGCCTTCCTCCGAAAAGGCTTTCGCCAGGAAGGCGCTCTGCGCCGCCCAGCCGGCCTCGGCCTGCGCGCGGCGGTAGCGGCCCGGCATGGTGTCGTTCAACCAGCCATGCGGCGCGCCGCCGAAAATCTCGATGTAATAGGATTTGCCGCTCGCCTCGAGCACGCCACGCAGCTTGCGCACGTGATCGACCGAGATGATGTGGTCCTTCTCGCCGAACATGCCGAGCACCGGGCAGCTCACCTGCGGGATGATCTTTTCGAGCGCGACGGGATAGCGGGCGTTCTCCTGCCATTCGCGATCCTGCGCGGCGCCATACCAGCACAGCGCCGCCTTCAACGGGCGATGCGCGGCCAGCAGCATCGGGAAGCGCCCGGTCTGGCAGACACCCATGGCGGCGATGCGGGTCATATCGGCCTGCGGCACGTCGGCGAGCGCGGCGAGCGCATCCTCCATCCGCACCAGCGCCTCGGGATCGGTCATGTCGCAGCTCGTCTCGCCCGCATGCAACGCGTCCTGGTCGGGATGCTCATGAAAGTAATCGCCGGCGATGCAGACGTAACCTTCGCGCGCATGGCGGCGGGCGAGATCGCGCGTGTGCTCGACGAGGCCGTAGCGCTCATGCAGCAGCACGATGACCGGCGCTTTTTCGGGCGCTTTCGGCACGGCGACAAAGGCCGGCATACCGCCGGGACAGACGATCGTCTTTTCAGTGATGGGCACGCAAGGGACTCCGCTTATTTCTTCGCCGCAGCGAGGTAGGACGTGTCGATCAGCGTCGACACAGGAATGGGCGCGGGCAGCTCCTTGATGGCGACAAGCGAGTCGACCACGGCGCCGATGCCCGCTTCGCTCAACTCGGCGCCCGGCATGATGATCTTCTTGGCCTGATAGAAATCATAGACGCGCTCGGCGACGCTGCGGTCGCTGCTCGTGTATTTCATCAGGATGGTGAGCACTTCCTCACGGTTGGCCTTGTCGTAAAACACGTCTGTCGCCTGCAGGAAGGTTTTCAGGAAGGCGGCGACGGTTTCGGGATTCTTCTTCGCCCAGTCGCGATGCACGAAGACATTGTTCTGTGCCCAGACCGGCACGTAATCGGGCGCTGTGCCGAGGTCGGAATAGCCCGCGTCGAGTGCGATCAGATCGTTCGGGTTGGTGAGCACCGCCGCGCCCACGGCGCCGCTGGCGAGTTGCGAGAAGCGCGCCGGCGTGGTGCCGCCGAAAACGAGATCATAATCGTTGTCCTGCAGCCCGTTCTTGCGCGCCATGATGCGGAAGAAGAACAGCGTCTGGTCGCTTGGGCCTCCGACGGACACGATCTTGCCCTTGAGATCGGCCCAGCTGTTCACGCCCTTCTGCCCGAGCACGCGGAACGGCGCCGCACCGACGGCGCCGGCCACGATGGTGATCGCGCCGCCCTGCGCGATCGCACGAACGGTCTGGTCGGTCGCCGCGATGGAAATGTCGAGCGAGCCCGCCAGCGTCTGCTGCACGGCGCGCGCGGCGGAACCGGCCGCGATCCAGTTCAGCGTCAGCCCGTTCGCCTGGAACATCTTACGTTCCATGCCGATGTAGGAGACGATGGAGGTCGCGTCGCTTTTGCCTGTTGTGCCGAACTGCACTTCGGCTGCGCCGGCGCGCAACGGCAGCAAAGCGACGAGGCCGAACAGCGCGGCGGCGCATCGTGTGGACCAGCCCGGGACCTTGTGCATCTTGCGTCTCCTCGACGTGTGAAAGAGCCGACATCCAAGCAACTCGCGTGCCGGACGCGCGTCACCCGAGTTGCGGCATCACGCGATGCTGGAACAGCTCGAGCGACGTCGCGAGTTCGCGCGCCGACAGATCGCCGAAGGCGAATTGCCCGACGAGATAATTGCATTGCGACTCGTCCATCTGCTCGCGCACGAAGCGCGCGACCGTGTCGGGCGATCCCGCGACACCCTTGCCCTGCCGGTGCAGCGCAGACCAGGTGTCGGGACGTGGATGGCGTGCGGTGGAGCCGAGCTTGCGCGCGAGATGGGTGAACGCCGTGTGCCAGTGCGGATAGGCGCGCGTGGCAAGCGCGTCCGCCTCCTCGTCCGTTGCGGCGACGACGATGAAACGCCCAAGCCCCAGCAAGGGCTCCACCGCAGGCGGTTCGCGCAGTGCGCGGCGATAGGCAAGTGAACAGGCGCGCGCCTCCTCGGCGGCATCCAGGCTGATCGTCTGCCAGCCGCGCAAGGCCGCGCGCTCGGCGCTCTCGGGCGAATGCACGCCATACCACACCGGCGGTGTCGGCCTCTGCAGGCACTCGACCTTGAGCTCGATGGGGTCGCCGCCGGGCTCGCGATAGACACCGGTCTCCAGCGCCTCGAGCACGAGCGGCAAAGACTTGCGGAAGATCGCCTCGGCGTCCGCCGGATCGACGCCATAGAAGCGCAGCTCGGCAGGCGACGAGCCGCGCCCGAAGCCGACGAGCAGACGGCCGCCGCTCAACTGGTCGAGCATGCAGATTTCCTGCGCGAGCCGCAGTGGATGATAGAGCGGCAGCGCATAGACCATCGGGCCGAAGCGCAGGCGTTTCGTGCGCATGGCGACAGCGGCGAGAAAGACGTTGGGCGAAGGCGCCATGCCGAGCGCGGTGCCGTGGTGTTCGGCGAGGTGGTAGGCGTAGAAACCCGCGCGGTCGTAGGCCTCGATCAGCGCGAGACGCTGTTCCATGAACTGCGCCATCGGCAGCGTCGCATTGTCCAGATGATCGAAGACCCCGACTTTCATCGCCCGCGCCGCCTCCCCTTGATCATTTTGTCCCATCGGGCCCGAGCCGCCCCGCCCTGTCAAGGACCGGCTGTCACGGCTGGCGCATTGACCTGCGACCCTCATCTGGTGATCATGCCGCCCAATTGACGCCGGAAAGGCGGACGGTTCGGGAGGATACATGAAGGGCATATTCGCGGCAGGACTCGCCCTGCTCCTGGCCGGCGCAGCGGCGCCACGCGCGCAGGCGCAGGAGAGCGTCGCCAACTTCTATCGCGGCAAGACCATCCAGATGATCGTCGGCTCGTCGGCAGGCGGCGGCTACGATCTCTACGCCCGCCTTGCGGCGCGCTACATGGGCCGCTACATCCCGGGCAATCCCAACATCGTCGTCAGCAACATGGCGGGCGCGGCCTCCATCGTCGCGACACAGCACATCGCCATCGCGGCGCCGAAGGACGGCAGCGTGATCGGCGCGATCTTCCCCGGCGCGCTGATCGAGCAATTGATCGGCGACAAGGGCAAGGTGAAGTACGACGCCCGCAAACTCACGCAGATCGGCAGCGCCAACAACGAACTCTACGTCTGCATCGTGCGCGCCGACGCGGGCGTGAAGACATTCGACGAGTTCCTGAAGGGCAACATCCTGATCGGCGCCAGTGCGGCGGGCGGCTCGACGCGCGATTTCCCGCTGCTGCTGACCAGCGTCTTCGGCGCCAATTTCAAGATCGTCAGCGGCTATCCGGGCTCGAATGAAATCCTGCTCGCCATCGAGAAGGGCGAAGTGCAGGGCACGTGCGGCGTCGGCTGGTCGACCATTTCGGTGCAGCGCGGACAATGGCTGCGCGACGGCTTCATCAAGATCGTCGCGCAGGAAGGAATGCGCGCCAACGCCGAGCTCGACCGACAGGGCGTGCCGCTGGCCTACGCCTCCGCGAAGACGCCCGAGCAGCAGCAGGTGATGCAGGTGCATTACGAGCCGCTGACCTTCGGCCGTCCGTTTATTGCGGCGCCGGAAGTGCCTGCGGAACGCGCGGAAGCGTTACAGGCTGCGTTTTTGAAAGCGATGGACGATCCCGAATTGCGGGCCGAAGCCGAGCGCCTGAAGCTCGACATCGCGCCAGCCTCCGGCAAGGAAGTGGCGGCGATCGTCGACAAGATCTTCGCCCTTCCGCCCACCGCCATCGAAGCCGCCCGCGCGGCGATCGGCAGCAAGTAAGCTCGCGTGCGTGGAGCACGCGAGCGGCGCCTCGTCATTGCGAGCGGAGCGAAGCAATCCAGGCACGCGACTTTCAAACTGGAGCGCGGACGACGGCCAAAGCGGTAACCGTGTCACGCGCGGCTTCTGGATTGCGTCGCTCCGCTCGCAATGACGGCCAACAACAAAGGAAACGCCCATGACCGCCTCGCATAACCCGCCTTTCCGCGCCGAGATCGTCGGCTCGTTCCTGCGTCCCGACGCCATCAAGCTGGCGCGCGACAAGCATCATGAGGGCTCCATCAGCCATCCGCAGCTGCATGCGATCGAGGATGAGGAAATCCGCAAGGTCGTCGCCATGCAGGAAGCCGCTGGCCTCAAGGTCGCGACCGACGGCGAGTTCCGCCGCTCGACCTATTCGGAAAACTTCACCACGCAGGGCCTCACCGGCGTGCGCAGCGAGCATGTCGGCGCCGGCGACTGGGCCTATTCGGATGGCAAGGGCGGCAAGCGCGCCGCGCGCGTGCCGGTCGTCTCGGCGCCGATCCGCTGGAGCGGCTCCGCCAATGCGAGCGACTTCTCTTTCCTGAAGTCGGCGGTGAAAACCGCGACGCCGAAGATCACCCTGCCGGGCCCCTGCTACATCCATTACCGCTCGGGACGCGCCAACATCTCGCAGGATGTCTATCCGGATCTCAAGCAGTTCTGGGCGGATCTCGCAGCGGCGTATCATGCCGAGATGCAGGCGCTCTACGACGTCGGCTGCCGTTACCTGCAGCTTGATGAGACCTCGCTCGCCAAGCTCGGCGATCCCAAAATTCAGGCCGCGCTCGAAGCGCGCGGCGATGACTGGCGTGAGCTGGTCGAGGTCTACACCGACGCCATCAACGCGGTGGCGGCCGGTGCGCCGAAGGGCATGCATGTCGCCATGCATCTGTGCCGCGGCAACCAGGCCGGCCACTGGCAGGCGGAGGGCGGCTACGATCTCGTCGCCGAACGCCTCTTCAAGAAGGTGACGATCACAACGTACCTCATGGAATTCGACACGCCGCGTGCCGGCACGTTCGAACCGCTGCGCCATCTGCCCGATGGCAAGACGGTCGTGCTGGGTCTCATCTCGTCGAAGGTGCCGCAGCTTGAGGATCGCGCGCTGGTGCGCAAGCGCATCGACGAGGCGGCGCAGATCGTGCCGCTCGACCAGCTGGCGCTCAGCGCGCAGTGCGGCTTTGCGAGTTCGGTGCCGGGCAATCCGCTGACGGAAGCCGATCAGCGCGCCAAGCTCGATCTCGTCGTCTCGCTGGCGCAGGAAGTCTGGGGCTGACGCGCAGGCGCGGGCGAAAACAGCGCCCGCGCCACCCCGCCCCGGACCATGTTTTCAGAAAGCGTCCCAGCTTTCCGTTTTCAGGCTGGTTTCGCTCAGCAAGGAATTGGGCGCAAAGCCGCCCTTGGCATGGGCGACGCCAGTGGCGCTTGGGTGCGTGACGTAAAAGCCGATCAACAGGGCGAGCGCGCCCGCGCCAAGCGCGGAGAGAGTTGCGAGTCTGCGCATTACGACCTCCAGTTGGATGTCGTCCGTTCCAAACGGGCGTGATTTTTGGGAATTTCCACCGCTTCCGGGCACAACAGTGCGCCGAAAGCCGCATTCCGCAAGCGTGAAATCCAACCCGTTCGCTTTTGACGTAGTTCAGTCCAGAACCGCATGTGCGGGATCAGGCGCCGCGCCCGTCAGCTTCGGCTTCTTCATCAGCAGGAGCAGGAAGGCGATCGGCAGGCACACGTAGAACATCAGCTTGAAGTCATCGACATAGGCGATGCTCATCGCCTGTCGGGTGATCTCGCCGTTCAGTCCGCTCAAGCCACCCACGGCGCCGCTGTTCCAGGCGAAGAAGGCGCCGCCTGCGTGCAGCATGCGGTTGAAGGGCGTCACGCTTTCGGCGATCTGCGCATGCATGATTTGCGTGTTCTGCGCCAGCATGAACGACATCACCGAAATGCCGATGGCGCTGCCGACGTTGCGCACGAGGCTGAACAGCGCCGTGCCGTCGGTGCGCAGCTCGGGCGGCAGCGTCGCGAAGGAGATCACGTTCAGCGGGATGAACACGAAGCCCAGCCCGAAGCCCTGCACCATCGTCACCCAGATCAGCGTCGAGGTCGAGACGGCCGGAGTCCAGCCCGTCATCTCCCAGAAGGAGAAGGCGAGCGAGAAGATGCCGAACAGGATCAGCAGGCGCGGATCCACCTTGTTGGCGAGACGCCCCGCCACCATCATGGCGATCATCGTGCCGACGCCGCGCGGCGCCATCAGGAGGCCCGCTTCACGCACCGGGAAACCGGCGAGCGTCTGCAGATAGGGCGCCAGCAGAGCCGAGCTCGCGAGCAGCACCATGCCGATGGTGAACATCACCAGGAAGCCTGCGGAAAAGTTGAGGTCCTTGAAGATGCGCGGCGGAATGAAGGGTTTTGGCGCGAAGCGCATGTGGACGATGAACAGGTAGAGACCCAGTCCCGCGAGCACGGCCTCCGCCACGACTTCCATCGAGTTGAACCAGTCGATCTGCTCGCCGCGATCCAGCATCAATTGCAGCGCGCCGATGCCGAGGCTGAGCACGGCAAAGCCGAGCCAGTCGAAGTTCAGCGATGAGTCGCGCTTGGTGTCGGTGAGGAACAACGCGATGCCCGCGACCGACAAGAGGCCGAACGGCAGGTTGATGAAGAACACCCAACGCCAGTCGTAAACGTCGGTCAGATAGCCGCCGAGCGTCGGCCCGAGGATCGGCCCGACCATCACGCCCATGCCCCACATGGCCATGGCGGAGCCGCGCTGCTCGATTGGGTAGAGGTCGAGCATGATTGCCTGCGACAACGGCACGAGCGCCGCGCCGAAGACGCCCTGCAACAGGCGAAACAGCACCATCTGCGTGAGATTCTGCGCGACGCCGCAGAGCATCGACGCGACCGTGAAGCCGATCAGGCAGACGAGCATGAAGTTCTTGCGGCCGAACCGCGCCGACAGCCAGCCGACCGGCGCCGTCATGATGGCGGCCGCGACAATGTAGGAAGTCAGCACCCAGGTGATCTGGTCGCTCGTCGTCGACAGCGAGCCCTGCATGTACGGCAGCGCGACGTTGGCGATCGTCGAGTCGAGCGCCTGCATCAACGTCGCGACCATGGCGCAGACGGTGAGCAGGGCGCGGTGTTTTGGGACCTGGAAAGGTTCAGTCACGGTTGTCGGCATTGGACACAGCCTGCGGCGCAGCATGCGCGGAAGAGAAGCCGCCGAACAGATCCGACAGCTTGCGTTCATGACCCGTGTCGACGTCGACGTTGACGCTCATGCCGGCGCGCAACGCGGGATCCCCCGCCGCGCGTTCGATGGAGATGCGCACGGGCACGCGCTGCACCACCTTCACCCAATTGCCGCTGGCGTTCTGCGCAGGAAGAATCGAAAACTCGCCGCCGGTCGCGGGATTGATCGTCATCACCCGGCCATGCCAGACGCGGCCCGGATAGGCGTCGACCGTGAAGTCCACGCGATCGCCGCTCTTGGTATAGTTGAGATCCGTTTCCTTGAGGTTCGCCTCAACCCAGACGTCGTTCTCAGACACAAGGCCAACGGCGCCGACGGTCGTCAGCGATGCGGTCTGCGACACGAGGAACGTACCGGGCTGCAGCGAATCCACGGCCGTCACGGTGCCGGCGAACGGCGCGCGCACCGTCGTGTGATCGAGCTGGCGCTGCGCTTCGTCGAGCGCGGCTTTCGCCTGCTGGTATTGCGGGTGCTGCTCGGGCGGGAGATCGGCGCGGTTACCCAGCCGGATCAACGCGACTTCGCGCTGCTGCTGCAGGGACTCGAGCGCCTTCTGGGTCGCGGTGAGCTGCGCGCGCGCCTGATCGAACGACGCCCGCGTCGTGTTGTTTTCGCGCACGAGCACGGCCGAGCGGTCAAAATTTGCCTGCGCCAGTTGCGCCTGTGCGCGCTGGCCTTCGATGTCGCTTTCGAGACGCGCGTAATCCTTCACGGACGCTTCCAGCGTGAGCTTCACCTGCTCGAGCTGCGCGCGCGCATTGTCGACTGCGATGCGGAACTGGTCGGGCTGCAGGCGGAACAGGATGTCGCCCGCCTTCACGCGCTGGCCCTGCTTGACGTCGACGTCGGAGACGATGCCCGAAACGTCGGTCGACACCATGAGTTTGGCGGCCCGGACGTAGGCGTTGTCGGTCGACACATAACGGCCGCCCTGCAGCCAGAAACCGCCCGACGCGAGCGCGACGGCGAGCACGCCGCCGCCCATCAGCATGTAACGCAGGCGGTTGGATTTGCGCGGCGCGGCGGCAGGCGCTGCGGTGGCGGGCGCTGCAGCTTCGGGCGCGGGCGCACGGTTCAGCGGCGTGGGCGCTGTTTCGGCGGCGGGATCGGGGCGGCGGATTTCGGTCACGGACATGTCAGACAGCCT
>JAQGKM010000263.1 GCA_028290125.1 Hyphomicrobiales bacterium
GCGGAGCGGCTCGCGTGGCTGACGGGCTTCGCCGGGTCGGCGGGCTCGGCCATCGTGTTGCGCGATACGGCGGCGATCTTCGTCGATGGCCGCTACACGCTTCAGGTGCGCGAGCAGGTCGACGTGAAGATCTTCGCGCCCGTCGCGATCGCCGAGACGACGCCTGAAAAATGGCTGGAGCAGAACGCCCGGGCCGGCGACCGCATCGGCTACGACGCGTGGCTGCTGACGCCCGGTCAGGTGCGGCGCTTCACCGAAGCCGCGAAGGCAGCGGGCGCCAGCCTGGTCGCGGTCACGGACAATCCGCTCGATCATGTCTGGAGCGACAGGCCTTCGCCGCCGCTTGCGCCCGTGCGCCTGCATCCCAAGCGCTTCGCCGGCGAGGACGCAGCGCGCAAGCTGCAGCGCATCTCGAAGGCGCTCACCAAGGCTGCGGCGCTAGTCGTCAGCGATCCGCATGCGGTGGCGTGGGCGTTCAACATTCGCGGGTCCGACGTCGCGCATACGCCGCTGCCGCTGGCCTTCGCGCTGATCGCCACTGGCGCAAAGCCTGTGCTCTATGTCGATGCGCGCAAGCTGTCGGCGGACGTGCGCAAGACGCTGGAGCCGCTGGCCGACATCGCCGAGCCGGCGCAATTGCTCGCTGACCTCACGCGTCTGGGCGAAGAGGGCGCGACCGTGCGCTTCGACGCTGCGACCGTGGCGGCGAAACTCACGCAGACTCTCGAAGCTGCAGGCGGCGTGGCCGATGTCGGCGCCGATCCCATCGCACTGCTGAAAGCCTGCAAGAACCCCACCGAGATCAAGGGCGCGCGTGCGGCGCATCTGCGCGACGGCGCGGCGATGGCGCGTTTTCTCGCCTGGTTCTCGGTCGCGTCCAAAAGCGGGCGGTTGACGGAAATTGTTGCGGCAGAGGCGCTGGAAACATTCCGCCGCGAGACCGGCAAGCTGAAGGACGTGTCCTTTCCGTCGATCTCGGGCGCGGGGCCGAACGGCGCCATCGTGCATTACCGCGTCACCGAGGCGACCAACCGCATCATCGGCAAGGGTCTCTATCTCATCGATTCCGGCGCGCAATATGAGGACGGCACGACCGACATCACGCGCACGCTCTGCGTCGGCAAGCCGACCGCCGAAATGCGCGACCGCTTCACGCGCGTGCTGAAGGGCCATATCGCCATCGCCCGCGCGGTGTTTCCGAAAGGCGCCTCCGGCGCGCAGCTCGACGCGCTGGCGCGTCTGCCTTTGTGGGAGGCGGGCCTCGATTTCGACCACGGCACGGGCCACGGCGTCGGGTCCTATCTTTCGGTGCACGAGGGGCCGCAGCGCATTTCCAAGGTGAGTTCGGTGGCGCTCGAGCCGGGCATGATCCTGTCGAACGAGCCGGGCTACTACAAGACCGGCGCTTACGGCATCCGCATCGAGAACCTGATCGTCGTGAAGAAGGCGCAGATCGACGGCGCGGAACGCGACATGCTGGATTTCGAAACGCTGACGCTGGCGCCGATCGATCTCGCGCTTGTCGACGTGAAGCTGCTGACGACAGCGGAGCGCACGTGGCTCAACGCCTACCATGCCCGCGTGCGCGCGGAGCTGTCGCCGCTGGTTGATGCGCGCACGAAGAGCTGGCTGAAAGAGGCGACGAAGAAGGTGTGATGTCGGAAACCCTTCTCCCAGAGGAAGAAGGTGGCGCGCGAAGCGTGACGGATGAGGGGTTTCGGCGCCTGCCGAAGAGAGCGTAGCCCCTCGCCCCGGTCCTGCGGATCGACCCTCTCCCTCCGGAGACCTTTGCGAAACATCAGTTTCGTCATTGCGAGCGGAGCGAAGCAATCCAGGCACGCATTTACGATCGTTTGCGCAACGTTGATACCGAAGGCATTTCATCCGTGGCCCCTGGATTGCTTCGCTGCGCTTGCAATGACGGCAGGAGGTTATGCAAAGGTCTCCTCCGCGAGAGGGTATCATCCCACCCGCGCCAGCCACTCATCCTCGGTGATCACCTCGATCCCGAGCTCCGCGGCCTTCGTCAGCTTCGAGCCGGCGCCGGGGCCTGCCACCACAAGGTCCGTCTTCTTCGACACCGAGCCCGACACTTTCGCGCCGAGCCGTTCGGCCATCGCCTTGGCTTCGTCGCGCGTCATCTTTTCGAGCGCGCCCGTGAACACGATGGTCTTTCCGGCGACGGGCGTCGTCGTCAGCACGGCCTCCATCGGCTCCGGCGTGACTTCGCGCAGGAGCGCGTCGAGCGCGTCTTCGTTGTGCTTCTCGGCAAAGAAATCCGCGACAGCTTCCGCCACCACGTCGCCGACGCCTTCGATCGCATTGAGTTCGGCGCGCGCTTCTGAATCCGGCTCCAGCGCCGCGCGCGCGACCTCGCGCAGGGCCTCGAAGGTGCCGAAATGCCGGGCGAGGCGGCGTGCGTTGGTCTCGCCGACATGGCGAATGCCAAGCCCGTAAAGGAAGCGGTTGATGACAATGTTGCGGCGGGCGTTGATCGCGGCGAACAGATTGCGCACGGAGGTTTCGCCAAAGCCCTCGCGGTCCTTCAGCTTCTTCGTCGCGCGCTTGTCGCGCTCCTCCAGCGTGAAGATGTCGGCAGGCTGCATGATCAGCCCCTCGGCGTGAAACAGTTCGATCTGCCGGTCGCCCAAGCCCTCGATGTCGAGCGCGTTGCGCGAACAGAAATGCTTCAGGCGCTCCACCGCCTGCGCCGGGCACACGAGCCCGCCGGTGCAGCGGCGCACGACATCCATCTCGCCCTTGGCGTCGACCTCGCGCAAGGCGGCCGAGCCGCAGGCCGGGCAGACCTGCGGAAATTCGTAGGGCTTAGCCGTCTTCGGCCGCTTGTCGAGCACGGGGCCGAGCACTTGCGGAATGACGTCGCCCGCGCGCTGCACCGTCACGGTGTCGCCGATGCGCACGTCCTTCCGGGCGATCTCGTCTTCGTTGTGCAGCGTCGCGTTCGACACGACGACGCCGCCGACCGTCACGGGTTCGAGTTTGGCGACAGGCGTCAGCGAGCCGGTGCGGCCGACCTGAATCTCGATGTCGCGCAGGATGGTGGTAGCTTTTTCAGCGGCGAACTTGTGCGCCGTCGCCCAACGTGGCGCGCGCGAGACGAAGCCGAGGCGGCGCTGATAATCGAGATCGTCAATCTTGTAGACGACGCCATCGATATCGTACGGCAAGGTCGCGCGCGTCTCTTCGATCGCGCTCCACTGCGCCAGCAGCTCCGGCGTGCCGTGACAGAGTTTCGTCAGTGGATTGGTCTTGAAACCGAAGCGCGCAAACGCCTCGATCATGCCGTGCTGCGTGGTCGCCGGCATGGCGCTCATCTCGCCCCACGCATAGGCGAAGAAGTGCAGCGGGCGTTGCGCCGTGATGGTGGGATCGAGCTGGCGCAGGCTGCCGGCGGCCGAGTTGCGCGGATTGGCGAACGGCGGTTTTCCTGCTGTGGCCTGTCGCTCGTTGAGCGCGGCGAAGTCGGACTTCGTCATGTAAATCTCGCCGCGCACTTCGCAGATCTCCGGCGCGTCGCCTTTCAGGCTTTGCGGGATTTCCTTGATGGTGCGGACATTGGCGGTCACGTCCTCGCCCTCGAAGCCGTCGCCGCGCGTCGCAGCCTGCACGAGTTCTCCGTTCACGTAGCGCAGCGAACACGAGAGTCCGTCGATCTTGGGCTCGGCCGTGATGGCGAGCGGCGCGTCTTCGGCGAGGCCGAGGAAGCGGCGGACGCGGCCCACGAACTCCTCCGCCTCGTCGGGCTGGAAAATGTTGCCGAGCGACAGCATCGGCACGACGTGCCGAACCTTGGCGAATTTCTCTGCCGGGGCGGCGCCGACCCGGCGGCTGACGCTGCCCTCGGCCAGTTCCGGAAAGCGCTTTTCAAGCGAATCGAGCTTGCGCCGCAGGGCGTCGTAATCGGCGTCCGAAATCACCGGCGCGTCCTGCTGGTGATAGGCGACGTCATGCGCCGCGACTTCTGCGGCGACGCGCTCGTGCTCTGCGCGGGCGGCTGTGAGGCGGGCGGCGCGGCGAATCTGGTCGGGGCTGTCCTTCGTCATGGTGGCAGATGTAGCGCAGCAGCCACACGCTTTGAAGAGACCGGTGCTTTGGACCCTTACGTCAATTAAAATCAGTTATATTGGAACCACCCGGCGTCGCCGCCCTCAAGGAACCCGAAGCGTTTGCGTGATCTTCTGACCATAATCGCGTCATTCCTCATTCTGGTCCTCACGCTGGCCCTCGTCGGGCCGTGGTTCGTGGACTGGACGGCCCAGCGCGGCTGGGTCGAATCCGAGCTCACCCGGGTCACGGGCGTACGCGTCAGGGTCGCGGGCGACATCGACCTCAAGCTTCTTCCCATCCCGAGCCTTTCGCTAAAGGGCTTGCGGGTCACGAGTTCGCGTGATGAAGGCCCGTCGCTCGATGTGGCGAGCGTCCGGCTGGAGCTGGCTGCCGCGTCGCTGCTGCGCGGTGAGCTGCGCTTCACCGACGCCGATCTCGAGCGCCCGCAGATCACGCTGTCGCGCTACGAAGGCGGCACGATCGTGCTGCCGCGCATGCCCAATTTCGCGCCTTCGGGCGTGCAGATCGAGCGGCTCAGCATCACCGAAGGGTCGATCGCGTTTCGCGCGGAAGGCCAGACGCCGACCGTCATCGGCGGCCTGGAGTTCACCGGGGAGGCGGCGTCGCTCGCCGGTCCGTTCAAAGGCTCGGGCTCGCTGCGCGCCGTGACCGAACCCGTCAAATTCCGCTTCACCACCGGCCAGATCGAAGGCGACCGGCTGCGTCTCAAGATGATCGTCGACGAAAGCGCCTTTGCGCCGCGCGCCGATCTTGAGGGCGCGCTGTTCTTCCTGGCCAATGGCCTCGGGGCGTTGCCGAACTTCGAAGGTACGGCCGCCTTTTCGGGGACCGACACGATCGCCGGCGCGCCCGTGGCCTGGCGTCTCGCCGGCGCTCTCAAGGCGGATGCGACGCGCGCCGCCTTCGAGGCGGCGGATTTGCGGGCAGGGGATGAGGACCGCGCCGTGGCGGCCACCGGCGCGGTTGCGCTGTCGTTCGCGCCGGCGCTTCGGCTCGATGCGAAGCTCGTTGCGCGCCAGCTCGATTTCGACAAGCTCTTCGCGAGCGGCGGTCAGGGCGCCCCTGCGGGCCAGCGGCTGGCGGCCTTGCTGGCGGGCGCGGTGGCGGATGATTCCCTGTCCGAGCGCCTGCCATTCCCGCTTGCCGTTTCGCTGACCTCACCGACGGCGACGCTGGCGGGCGAATCGCTGACCGACCTGCGCGGCGAACTCGCGCTGGCGTCGGGGCAATCGCCGCGCCTGAAGCTCGCGATGATCGGTCCGGCGCGTTCGGCCCTGAGCATGGATGGCGCCGTCGAGACCGGGGCGGCTGCAGCCTTCCGGGGCCGTGTGGATCTGTCGGCGCGCGACCTTCGCCGCCTGTCGGACTGGCTGGCGCTCAGCGTGCCCGATGAGGCGAGGCGCCTGCGTGATCTCCCGTTCCGCAGCGTCGATCTCGCCGGCGACGTTGAAATCTCCGCCGCGGGCGCCGTCGGCCGCAAGCTCGCGCTGCGCCTTGACCGGTCGGAACTCGCCGGCGCCATGTCGTTCACCCGCGCGACGGCGCAGGAGCCGGCGCGGCTGTTCGCCGACCTGACGTCGGACGCTCTCGATCTCGAAGGCCTGCCCGAACTCGCCGGCCCGGCACGTCTCGCCGCCGACATGGATCTCTCCCTGGCGCTCGACGCGCGCGCGGTGCGGCTCGAACGGTTCGGCGCGGGCTTTGTCGACGCCGGCCGCATCGGCCTTAAATTCGTGAAGGACCCCGCAGGCTCGCGGCTTGAAAAATTCGCCATCGAAAACATCGGCGGCGCGAATGTCAGCGCGACCGGGCGTGTGGGCGCCAATGGCGCGCAAGTGGATGCGCGGCTCGATGCGGCGCGGCTCGGCGATCTTGCCGCGCTGGTCCAGCGCATTGCGCCCGGGCCCTTTGCGGAGGCGCTGGCCAAGCGCGCCACGGCGCTGTCGCCCGCACGCCTGACGCTGGCGGCGCGCGGCAAGAGCGCCGACACGTTCGGCGACATCCAGATCGAAGGCACGGCGCGCGGCACGAAGATCGATGCGCGATCGCAGGGCGATCTTGCGGCGTTGGATATCGTCGCCAATGCCGAAAGCGCCGATGCCGTCATGCTGCTGCGGCAGCTCGGTTTCGAGACGCTGCCCTTGTCGGGCATCGGTGCGGGCCGCGTCACCCTGCGGGCCAAGGGTTCGAAGGCGGGCGGATTCGAGACCGCCATCGTGGCCAATGCGGCGCGCGGCGAGGCCGGTTTCGACGGACGCATCGACCTCGACAAGGCCGAATGGCGCGGCAATCTGCGACTTCGTTCGCCCGACGCCGCGCCGCTGTTGCGCGCGCTCGCGGTCGTGTTGCCGGACGCCGACGCAAGTCTTCCGGTGGATGGCGCCGCGCAGGCCGAGCAGGCCGGTGGCGTGCTCTCCTTCAAGAACCTGTCGGGCCTCGTCTCCGGCGCCTTCGTCAACGGCGCCCTGCGTGGCGAACCAGAGGCCGAGGGACGGCGGTGGTCGGGCGACCTGAAGCTCGATCGCGTGGCGCTGGCCGATCTCTCGGCCTTTGCGCTCGGGCCGCTGCGGCCGCCCACACGTGGGGCGTCGTGGTCGGATCAGAAGTTCGGGCCTGGGCTCGCGGAGCCGCCGCGTATCGACCTTCGCATCGCGGCCGGCGCATTCGATCTCTCCGACTCCGTGAGTGCGCGCGACGCCGCCTTCGACCTGCATATCGCGCCCGGCGTGGTCGGGCTCGACAATGTGCAGATGGCGCTCGGCGCAGGCAAGCTCGCCGGACAGCTCGCCTTGCGCCGCGACGGCCCGAGCGCTTCGCTGGCAGGCAAGCTCGATCTCGTCAGCGTTGCGTCGCCGACCGGCCCGGTTTCGGGCGCCATGACGGGACATGTCGAATTCACCTCGACGGGACAGAGCGCGCTGGCGCTCGCCGGTGGATTGGCGGGCGGCGGACGGATCGTGATGAACGGGCTCACCTTCGTGGGCGCGGACGCCGCCGGCATCACCCGGTTGATCGAGGCCGCCGACGGCGGAAAGGTCAACGTCGAGGAAGTCGAAATGCGTGGCCGTCTGCTGCGCGAGTTCGAGGCCGCCAATCTCCGGATGGAGGCCAGAGCCTTCGACGCCTCGATCGCGGCGGGCCTCGTGCGGCTTGCCTCCACGGATGCGCCGCGCGTCGAGATGTCGTGGGATCTGCGGCAGCCGGGCGTGACCGCGCGCGTCGATCTGACCGCGCCGCGCACGTCCAAGGACTGGACCGGCGGAGCGCCCGTCGCGACGCTGGTGTGGCAGGGCAGGCCGGGTGCAATCCAGCGCGCGGTTGATGCGGGGCCGCTGTTCAATGCGATTTCGGCGCGCGCCATCGCCCGCGAAGCCGCGCGCGTCGAAGCGCTCGAGGCCGACATTCGCGAGCGCGCCTATTTCAATCGCCGCGCCAAGGCGTTCGAGTTCATCCGTCGGCGTGACCGCGAGGTCGCCGTCTATCTCGACGAGCAGCGCCGCGCCGAGGCCGAGGATGCGCGCCGCAAGGCGGAGGAAGACAAGCAGCGCGAGGCGGCCCGGTTGCCCGCTGATTCCGCCATCGGTCGTCTGATCGAGAGCACGACGCCGCCCGATCTCGCGCAGCGGCGTCGCGCCGCGGAGACGTTGCGCCAGCGTGCGGAAGACTCCCTGCGTTCGGGGCAGCCGGCGCAACGGCCGGCCGCGCAGACGCCGCCGATTGGCCCCATGCCCGGGGCGCTCCTGCCGATGCCGCGTCCGGCGCTCGAGGATCCGCTTTCCTCGGGTCGCTACTGAGCCTTCTGTCGCAGGCGTTCGAGCAGCGCCACGCGGATCGCCGAAGAGAGGTTGGCGCCGCCGCGCGCGCTGTCGATTTCGGCCACCAACGCGGCCAGCGACATGTCGCGCTCGGCCGCGAAGCCTTTCAGCTCCGTCCAGAACGGCTCTTCGAGCGAAATGGATGTGCGATGTCCGGCGATGACGAGCGAGTGCTTCACGACGCGGATCGGGGCGCCGCTCATGTCGGCTCGTCGTCGGGGCGCAGCAGATGGCCGTCGAGACGGCGGGCGGCGAGCGCCTTTTCCTTGTCGGACAGGGTGCGCTCGTCCTTCGTGCGCCCGAAGGCGACGCGATTGGCGTCAGCCAGGCGGGCGTCCTCCGCGCGCTTCTTCGTCTTGCGGGCGCGGCGGAGGTTGACGATGTCGCCCATGGCGCGCCGTCAGTGCTTCTTGCGGAAAGCGTCGATGGAGACGACCTTGCCCGGCTCATCCGAGGCGGCAATGTCCGCAGCCGGCGCGTCGGTGGAAGCGCCGTCGGCGGCGGTCTTGTCGGCGCCGGATTTGTCGGCGTCCTTCTTGGCCCGCGTGCGCGGCGTCGGCGCGTCGGTCTGCGTCGGCAGGGTCGCGATCGTGGCGGGCGCCAGCGCCAGCGGCGGCGTCGACATGGGCTCGAGATCGTTCGCGCCATCCTCGGGACCGGCCTCGTCGACCTCGAACTTCAGGCCGAACTGGACAGACGGGTCGTAGAATTCCGTGACCGCATCGAACGGCACGAGCAGGCGCTCCGGCACGTTGCGGAACGACAGGCCGACCTCGAAATTCTGCTCGGCGACCGAGAGGTCCCAGAACTGGTGCTGCAGGATGATCGTCATCACGTCCGGATACTGCTGACGCATGGGCGTCGACAGCCGCACGCCGGGCGCGCCGGTCCGGAAGGTGATGTAGAAATGGTGCTCGCCGGGAAGGCCTTCCTTGGCGACCTCACTCAAGACCCGGCGGACGGCTCCACGCAGTGCGTCCTGGACGAGAAGATCGTAGCGGATGAGATCGTTGGCCATTCAAAATTCCGACGCGAAATGAAGTGGAGGCTTCTGTTGCCAGGCGCCTCCGAGCCCCGCCTGAAAGTGCTACCCCTCAGGACTTATTTCCCAGTGAGGGCGCTGCTTACGCGGCGACCGCAACCGGAGCATAGTTGTCATTGGCAACTATAAGGTTTGACCCGATAACGGCGGTATCATGCCGAGCGAAAGAGCACCCTTTACAC
>JAQGKM010000286.1 GCA_028290125.1 Hyphomicrobiales bacterium
GACGGCCTGGATCCACAACTGGAAAAAGCGCGGCTGGCTGACGGCTGACAAGAAGCCGGTCAAGAACATCGAATTGTGGAAACGCCTCGACGAGGCCCGTGCGCGTCACGAGGTTGAATGGCACTGGGTGAAGGGCCACGCGGGCAACGAACTGAACGAACGCGCCGATGAGCTCGCGCGACGCGGGATGAAGCCGTTCTTGAAGAAGTAACGGCGGGGGCGGACGCGAGCGCAAAACCCTCTCCCGGAGGGAGAGGGTGGCTCCGAAGGAGCCGGGTGAGGGGTTACAACCTCTCCCGGCTGAAACGCAAACCCCTCATCCGGCCGCTCCGCGGCCACCTTCTCCCTCTGGGAGAAGGTTAGCGCGCGGCGCAGTTTGCTCTCTTACAGCTTGCCGAGCACGTGGTCCGCGCCCGACACCTCGACGCCAGCCGCTTCTTCCACGAACACGTCGCGGACGACGCCGTTGTCGACGATCATCGCGTAGCGGCGCGAGCGCAGGCCGAGGCCGCGTTCGTTGAGATCGACCGTGAGGCCGACGCCCTTGGCGAAGGAGCCTGAGCCATCGGCGAGAAAGTCGATCGTGTCCTTGCCGCCAGTGTCCTTCGCCCACGCGTCCATCACGAAGACGTCGTTGACGCCCGTGACCGCGATGGTGTCGACGCCCTTGGCCTTGATCTCGGCGGCCTTGGCGATGAAGCCCGGCAGGTGGTTCTTGTGGCAGGTCGGCGTGAAGGCGCCGGGCACTGCGAAGAGCACGACTTTCTTGCCCTTGAAGACTTCATCGGTGGTGCGGGGCTTCGGGCCCTCGGCGGTCATCACCATGAAGGTCGCGTTGGGGAGCGTGTCGCCGGCTTTGATCATTTTTGTGGTCCTTGTTCTGTCCGCCGCGGATCGGCCGGGCGGTAATTTCATCCAGGTCGCGCGCGCATGCAATCGCCGTTGTGGCTTTCCGCGCTCACGGCGTCGGGAGATCGAGCTTCACCTCGAAGTCGCGCGGGCCGGTCAGCGTCACCCGCACCGGAGGCGTCGCCTTGGCGTCCTTCGGCTGCTCGGCCGCGACGATCTCGAACCCCTCGCCGGCAGGGCGCGTCTCGAAGAACCAGCCTTCGGGCGCCTCGACGAACAGGTCGCGCCAGGGACCGCGCGGGCGCTCGACGGTGAGCCGCCAGGTCGGCTTGTCGCGGCCGGCCACCGGCCGGGGCGTCAGCGTCACCGGCCCGCCGTTCGCGGCGCGCTCCGGCAGGGTGGCGGCGGCCATCAACAGGCGTCCGGCGTCCGGCCCGCGCGTCTCCACCGGCGCCAAGTCGAGCGATGTCGTCGCTTCCGCCGGAATGCAGATCTTCTCGCAAGCGGCGTAGGTGAAGCGCACGGCAAGATGCACCGGCGCCGCGGGGTTCACGGGGCGCACGTCGATCGGCAGGATGACGTTGCGGAGATAGCCGAACACCTGCAGGCCGTTTTCATCGATCCGCACCGGGGCCGGATAGCGCAGCTCCGCAGATTTGAGATTGCGCGATCCCTCGAAAGAGATCTGCGGCGGCACGCCGGCGTCGCCGGGCTGGCGCCAATAGGTGTGGGCGCGACCCTTGAGCTCGATCTCGAGGCCCGCCCGATAGACCACCGGCGAGCCGGGCTCGGGTCCGCCTGCGGCAAGCAGACGCGCCTGCGAATTGGCGCCCTGGCTCCATGGGCTGGACAGGACGGGCTCGCCCGCAGCGACTAGGGCGACGCCGCCCAGGCAACCCGCCAGAAAAGCCAGGCAGGCGAGGGGTCGGCGCATCGTGGGCCGGGAAAGGGTCATGGAACATTTCTGCTTCCGGGCCGGTTGATCCGCCACACACATGGGCGTGAGCCGGCCGAAAGGCCCTTTCTTGTTCTGCGATCAGTGAAGGCGTAGCATGATCGGCATGTCGATAGATACGATCAAGCCCACGGGCTCGGGCTCAGGCTATCTGGACGGCCAGTTCCTGCTGGCCATGCCCGGGATGGCGGACACGCGGTTCACGCGCTCCGTGGTCTACATCTGCGCCCATTCGCCCGATGGCGCGATGGGCCTCATCATCAACCAGCCGGCGCGCAAGATCACCTTCCCGGATCTGCTGCTGCAACTCGATCTCGTCGAGGCCGACGAACTGATCCGCCTGCCGACGCCGGCCGAAACGCTGCCCGTGCTGAAGGGCGGCCCGGTCGAGACGGGGCGCGGCTTCGTCCTGCATTCGGCGGACTTCTTCATCGACAATTCGACGCTGCCGATCGACGATTCCGTGTCGCTCACCGCCACGGTCGACATCCTGCGCGCCATCGCCAAGGGCGATGGTCCGCGCAAGGCGATGCTGGCTTTGGGCTACGCCGGCTGGTCGCCGGGGCAGCTCGAGGAAGAGATCCAGCAGAACGGCTGGCTTAACGTGCCGGCCGATCCAGGACTTCTGTTCGACCGGGATCTCGAAGGCAAATACGGCCGTGCGTTGAAGTTGCTGGGCATCGACCCGGCGATGCTGTCGGGCGAAGCCGGACACGCTTGAGCGTCATGACGCGTTGGGCGCCCGCTTCTCCCATGGCGAGAAGCTGTCAGCGAAGCTGACTGATGAGGGGATTCGGATTTAGTTTGTGAGTGCGTAACCCCTCACCCCGGCTCGGGGCTTTGCCCCGAGTCCGCCCTCTCCCGACGGGAGAGGGGTGCGCGCACCCCCTCACGCCGCCTCGTGCGCCGCGCCCACCAGCTTGCGGGCTTCCGCGAGCGAAATCGGATGGCCGAAGGCGTAGCCTTGCGCGAATTCGCAGCCGAGCTGCGACAGCTCCACCGCATCGCTCTCACTCTCGGTGCCCTCGGCGATCACTTCGAGGCTGAGATCGTGTGCGAGTCCCACGACCGAGCGCAGGATGACGGGCCGCGAGCCCTTGGAGTTGGTGCGCGTCAGGCTCTTGTCGATCTTGATCACGTCGATCTTCAGGCGCTGCAACAGCGACAGCGATGAATAGCCGGTGCCAAAGCCCGTGAGGCAGATGCCCGAGCCCAGCGTGTGCAGGCGCTCCAGCATCTGCGCCGCATATTCCGGGTTTTCCATCACGATGCTCTCGGCGATTTCGAGCTTCAACGTGCCGGGCAGAACGGCCGAGCGCGTCAGCACGCCCTTTACGTCATGCAGCAGATCGTGACGCAGCAATTGCCGCGAGGAAATGTTGACGCTGCAGAAGATCGGCGGCGTCACGTCGAGCGCGCTTTGCCAGGCCGACAATTCGCGCGCGGCGCGCTCCAGCGCGAAAATACCGAGATCGACGATCACGCCTGTCTCTTCCGCCACCGGGATGAACTCGCTCGGATTGAGACGGCCCAGACGCGGATGATCCCAGCGCAGCAGCGCCTCGAAGCCCGCGATGGTGCGATCTTCCAGCCGGACGATGGGCTGGAACAGCACCTTCATCTCGCCGCGAT
>JAQGKM010000304.1 GCA_028290125.1 Hyphomicrobiales bacterium
GAAAAGTCGGAAGCCACCGCAGGCCAGCCCTACAAGGGCGTGCTGCGCGTCGGCCACGGCTGCAGCGGGTCGCCGACCACATCGCTCAGCGTCGAAATCCCGGACGGCGTCGTCGCCGTGAAGCCGATGCCCAAGGCCGGCTGGACGCTGAAGACCGAACAGGGCGCCTATCCGGAAGCCGTCACGGTCTATGGCCAGAAACTCACCTCCGGCACGCGGCGCATCGTCTGGACGGGCGGGCGCGTGCTCGAGACCGAGTACGACGAGTTCGTCTTCGTCGGCCAGATCGCGCCGGGCGTCTCCGGCCCGGTTGCGTTTCCGGTCGTTCAGGGCTGCGAGACCGGCGAGCACCGCTGGGTCGAAACGCCGAAGCCGGGGCAGACCGCCCGCGACCTCAGCGCGCCGGCGCCGGTGCTGCGTGTCGCGGCAGTCGAGCAGAAAGCCGCGCAGAGCGGCCCGATCCGCATCGATCAGGCCTGGTCGCGCGCCACGCCGGGTGGCGCGAGCGTCGGCGCGGGTTATCTGCGCGTGACAAACACGGGCAGCACGACCGAGCGTCTGCTCGGCGGCGCGACCGATGTCGCGGCACGCATCGAGACGCATGACATGAAGATGGAAGACGGCGTGATGAAAATGCGCGCGCTGCCGCAGGGCGTCGAGATCGCGCCCGGCGCCACGGTCGAATTGAAGCCCGGCGGCATGCATCTGATGATCATGGGCTTGAAGCAGGGACTGAAGGCGGGCGAGCCCGTGCCTGCGAGCCTGCAGTTCGAAAAGGCCGGCGCCGTGCCGGTGACCTTCAATGTGCTGGCCATGGGCGCCCCGGCGCCGGGCCCGGCCGCCGCGAGCGAGCCGGAGATGGATCACTCGAAGCACATGATGGCGAAGTAGCGGGCGCGATTTTCCCTCCCCCATGTGGGGAGGACGACGCGCGAAGGCCTGCGGGGTGGGGGTCGTCGAATCCCACCCTGGGCACGCAGCCGAAGATGGATTGCCGCGTCGCGCGCTTCTCGCAATGACGAGCAGTGAGGCGGCCTCAAGACCCCTCCCCGCTCACTTACCCTTGAAAACCGGCGCGCGTTTCTCGGCGAACGCGCGCCGTCCTTCCGCGTAATCCTCGCTGACGTAGCACGCCGCCACCGCCGCGTTGGCTGCTGACGGGTCGCGGGCGCTTTCCGCGGTCTGCAACTCGCGCAGCGACAGCGCCATAGCCTTCAGGGTCAGCGGCGCGTTGCCGGACACGCGTGCGAGATAGGCGTTGCTCTCTTCGAAGAAAGTCTCCGCCCCGAACACATTCGTCACGATCCCGAGCCGCTGCGCCTCGCGCGCCTCGAAGGTCCGGGCGGAATAAAGAATGTCGGCCGCCGCCCCGAGCCCGATCCGGCGCACCATGAAGTCGATGTTGGAAAACGCGTAACCAAGCCCGAGTTTCGCGGCCGGCAGGCAGAAGCGCGCCGTCTCGCTGGCAAGCCGCAGGTCGCACGACAGCGCGAGCGCAAGCCCGCCGCCGAAACAGATGCCGTTGATGCGCGCCAGAGTGGGCTTCGGGCCCGACGACAGCGCCGCAAGTCCCGCCGTCACCGCCCGCTCGTAGGCGTTGGCGCCCTCGGCGTCGCTGCGTTTCTCGCCGAACTGCGAAATGTCGGCGCCCGAGCAGAAGGCGCGCGCGCCCGATCCCTCGACCACGATCGCCCGCACGCTGTCGTCCTCGACCGCCCGCGCGACGAGGCCCGGCAGGCTCGTCCACATGTCGAAACTCATCGCATTGAGCTTCGCGGGCTGATGCAGCGTGATGCGGGCGAGCCCGTCTTTCGCGGCATAGTCGAGTCTCGCTTCGTTCATCCCAGTTCCCCGATGCAACTCACGCCCGCGCTTGCCGTTGAAAGCCAAGCCAGCACGGGGAAACACATGATAACCGGGAAGCCGGGGCGCGAGACGCCCGATTTTGGGCTCTACGCGACCGATGTCCCGCGCCGGCTGGAGCGCCTGCCTTGGGGCCGCTTCCATACGCTCGTCGTCATCGCCCTCGGCATCACCTGGATCCTCGACGGTCTTGAAGTGACGCTCGCGGGCGCGGTCGCCGGCGCGTTGAAGACTAGCCCCACATTGCAGTTCAGCGAAAGCCAGATCGGGCTTGCGGGCTCGTTCTACCTGGCCGGCGCCGTGCTCGGCGCCATCTTCTTCGGCTGGCTGACCGACCGTCTCGGGCGCAAGAAGCTGTTCTTCATCACGCTCGCCATCTACCTCACCGCCACCGCCGCCACCGCCTTCTCGTGGAACGCCTGGAGCTTCTTCCTCTTCCGCTTCATCACCGGCGCGGGCATCGGCGGCGAATACACCGCCATCAATTCGACCATTCAGGAGCTGGTGCCGGCGCGCTATCGTGGCTGGACGGATCTCGCCATCAACGGCTCGTTCTGGATCGGCGCCGCCATGGGCGCCGGCGGCGCGATCGTGCTGCTCGACCCGGCCCACTTTGCGCCCGACCACGGCTGGCGCGCGGCCTTTCTCATCGGCGCCGTTCTGGGCCTGATCATCCTGTTCATGCGGCTCTGGATTCCCGAAAGCCCGCGCTGGCTGGTCATCCATGGTCGGCCGGAGGAAGCCGAAAAGATCGTCGCGCAGATCGAAGGCCGCATGGTGAGCGAAGGCCACACGCTGCCGCCGCCACCAGAGGGCGCGCCGATGAAGCTGCGCGGCCGTCATCACACGCCAATGGGCGAGGTGTTTCACTCGCTGTTCGTCGAGCATCGCGGACGCACCGCCGTCGGTCTCGTGCTGATGTCGTCGCAGGCGTTTTTCTACAACGCCATCTTCTTCACCTACGCGCTCGTGCTGACGCGTTTCTACAATGTCCCGGCAGAAGGCGTCGGCTGGTTCATCCTGCCGCTGGCGCTCGGCAATGTGATGGGCCCGCTGCTGCTCGGGCGCCTGTTCGACACGGTCGGACGCCGCATCATGATCACGCTTACCTACGCCATGTCGGGCATCCTGCTCCTCATTGTCGGCTGGCTGTTCTCGCGTGACGTGCTGACCGCCTCGCAACTGACCTTCGGCTGGGTGGTGATCTTCTTCTTCGCCTCGCCCGCCGCCAGCGCCGCCTATCTGACCGTCAGCGAAAACTTCCCGCTCGAGATCCGGGCGCTGGCGATCGCCATCTTCTATGCGGTCGGCACGGCGCTCGGCGGCGTCGCTGCGCCCGTCGTCTTCGGCATGCTGGTCGAAAGCGGATCGCGCGCCAGCGTCTTCGCCGGTTATGGCTTTGGCGCGGCGCTTATGCTGGTCGCCGCAGCCGTCGCCGCCCGCTACGCTGTCGCTGCCGAACGCAAGCCTCTCGAGGAAGTCGCAAGGCCGCTGTCGTCCGCCTCCTGACCGCACACTGCCCTGCTTCCACTTTCGTCGCATGCCGGGCTTGCCCGCCCTCCGTCGCTAGGCTAGGGAAGCGCGTCCCACGCGCCCCTCCCCGATCGGCGCGGCTCATGAAGCACGGGGCAGATGGAGGAAATTCGTTATGACCACCCGCATCAAGGTGTTGGGCGCGGCTACCCTCGCCATGGGACTGGCCGCCAGCAACGGCGCCGCTCAGGCGCAGGCCGAATTTTTCAAGGAAAAGACAGTCAACCTCTACGTCGGCTACAGCCCCGGCGGCGGTTATGACGTGTACGCCCGCATCCTCGCCCGCTTCATGGGCGCGCATATTCCCGGCAAGCCGACGGTGGTGGTCTCCAACATGCCGGGCGCCGGCAGCCTGCGGGCCGCCAACTACATCTACAATGTCGCCACCAAGGACGGTCTCTCCTTCGGCACGGTCGCGCGCGGCGCCGCCTTCGATCCGCTGTTCGGCCTGCCGGGCACGCAGTTCGACGCGACGAAGTTCAACTGGATCGGCTCGGCCAATGACGAAGTCTCGGTCTGCGTGTCCTGGACCGCGACCGCGACCGTCAAGAACGTCGACGACCTGATGACAAAGGAATTGATCGTCGGCGGCACCGGCGGCAGCGCCGACACCGACCAGTTTCCGCGCGTGCTGAATGGCGTGCTCGGCACGAAGATGAAGGTCATCATCGGCTATCCGGGCGGCAATGACGTCAACCTCGCGATGGAGCGCGGCGAAGTGCAGGGCCGCTGCGGCTGGTCGTGGTCGAGCGTCAAGTCGACCCAGCAGAAGTGGCTGGACGAGAAGAAGATCGACGTGATCGTGCAGCTGTCGATGAAAAAGCACGAAGACCTGCCGAATATTCCGGCGGTGATCGATCTCGCCAAGACCGACGAGCAGCGCCAGATCCTGAAGCTCGTCTTCGCCCGCCAGGTCATGGGCCGTCCGTTCATGGCTCCCCCGAATGTGCCGGCCGATCGCGTGAAAGCGCTGCGCGACGGCTTCTGGCAGACGATGCAGGACAAGGAATTCCTCGAGGAGGCCGACAAGGCCAAACTGGAAGTCACGCCCGTCAAGGGCGAGGACATCCAGCAGCTCGTGATCGATTCCTACAAGGTCTCGCCCGACATCGCCAAAAAAGCCGGCGAACTGCTGAAGTAAGCTTTGGACGATCAGGAGGGCGCGGCGCAAACGGGCGCCGCGCCCTCTTGCCTAGACGGCCCCGCCTGCGGGATGATGCGCGAAGGTCAAGAACCGCGCCAAACAAGAACATCAAACCGGGAGACACGAAATGGGCCGCAACACGGACGACAAGCTGCGCGGATGGCAATCCGACGTCATCGTCGATCTCATCAAGCGATATGAATTCGAATATATCGCCATGAACCCCGGCGCGAGTTTCCGCGGCCTGCA
>JAQGKM010000312.1 GCA_028290125.1 Hyphomicrobiales bacterium
TCGGGCGATGGTAGTCGAAGGGCGCTGGCTTCATGTCGTGAACACATGGATGGAGCAGGCGCCATGGTCGTAGCCGGCGACGCCGCCGCCGGTCGCATGCGTGAGGCCGACCTTGGCGTTCTCGACCTGATGCGCGCCGATGCGGCCTTCGAGCTGACGCACGATTTCCACCGCCTGCACGGCGCCTGTGGCGCCGACAGGATGCCCGCGCGACAACAGCCCGCCCGAGGGATTGACCGGCACGCGTCCGCCGAGCGACGTCGCGCCCGAGTCGAGAAGCTGGTAGGCCGCGCCGCGCTCGCAGAAGCCGAAAGCCTCGTAATACATGAGTTCGGCGATCGTGAAGGCGTCGTGGATCTCGGCGACGTCGATCTCGTCGGGGCCAAGCCCCGCCATCTCATAGGCCTCGTGCGCGCCGCGCACGGTGAGCTCCGGATAGGTCATGTCGCGATAGCCGTTGGTGTACTTGCCCGACGTGACCTCGGACGCGGTGATGCGCACGCTGCCGCGTCCGAGACGTCGCGCGGCTGCGGGCGACCCGATGATGAGCGCGGCGGCGCCGTCGCCTGTCGGGCAGCAATGCCACAGCGTGAACGGCTCGGCGACGGGCCGCGAGGTCATGACCTCTTCGAGCGTGACGCGCTTCTGGATCTGCGCATTCGGGTTAAGCGCGCCATGGTCATGCGCCTTCACCGACACCTGCGCGAGCTGCCGGTCGGTCAGGCCATATTCATGCATGTAGCGGTTGGCGCGCATGGCGTAGAGAGCCGGCATCACCATGCCCTGGTTGACCTCCCAGTCCTCCTTCTCGAGCGGCAAGGTGCCGCCGCCGAACTTGGTGAGCTTTTCGACTCCGATCACCGCGACGATGTCGCAGGCGCCGCTCTTGATCGCCATCCAGGCCTGCGCCAGCGCAGACGAACTCGACGAGCAGGCGTTTTCCACATTGATGATCGGCATGCCCGAAAGTCCGAGGACCTTGGTCACGCGCTGGCCGGCCAGCATGCCGCCGAGCGCCGTGCCGCAATAGACGGCGTTGATGTCGGCGCCGCGCACGCCGGCTTCCAGCATGGCTTCGCGCAGCGCAGGCCAGCCGATGTCCGCCAGCGTCTTGTCGGGATATTTGCGGAACGGCACCATGCCGGTTCCCAGAACGTGAACCTCGGTCATGCTGTCGCTCCGTTGACGGGCGCAAAGACATAGCTCGTCAGCGCGCCGCCCTTGGCGTCCGTTCCGACGCGTCCTTCGCCGAGACGAACCGTGTCGCCGATGCGCGGCGCGCCGTTGGCCTCATCGATATGCGCGAGCACGCGCAGGCCTTCGGGCAGGTCGACGTAGCCGATGATGTAGGGAACGTCCCAGCCCTGCGGGGCCATGTGGACGCGTGAGAAGGCGTAGAGCTCGCCTTGGGCCGACAGCGCACGATCATCGATCTCGAGGCTCAGGCATTCGGCGCAGACCTGCGCCTTGGGAAAGCTGAGCGCCTGGCAGACGCGACACGCGCCACCCTTCAGGCGCAGCGATCCCCCGCTGCGATCGACAAGCTCCGGGGCGACAAGCCGTGGCGTGTCCGCGATCGCGGACGTGACGTCGGACTGAGACAATCCGAACCCTCCCTGAAACGCAGGCCATGTTTTCGGCCCGCCGTTGCCGATCAATCGACCATTGCGCCAAGGCCCTGTCAACGCGGGATAAGTTCGGAGTGTTCGCTTGAGCCGAATTGCTGTTCCGTCTTTCTCGCACTTGCGAAAGGGCTGGTGTGCAGATGCGATTGACAACGCGGGATCGATGCGCGAGCGTTCGGGAAACGGAGTTATCTGTTCGCTTATGCAGAACACGCGCAATCCCATTTCCAAGGCGCTCAAGGCGCTCGCCTGGCTGGTCGAATATCCCGGCGCCGAGGTCGGCGTGCGCGAGCTCGCCGTCGCCCTGAAGGTCGCGCCGAGCAGCGCGCATCGCCTGCTCATGGGGCTGGCGGAGGAAGGCTTCATCCGCCAGAACGCCGAAAACGGCCGCTACGAACTCGGCCTCGAGTTCCTGCGCCTCGCGCATCTCGCGAGCGGCAAGTCGCCGATGCGGCAACGCGCGCTGCCGCACATGCGTGCGCTCGTCGACGCCTGCAACGAAACCGCGCTGCTCGGCATCTACGATTCCGTGCGCCAGGAAATGATGTTCGCCGCGAGCGTCGAATCCACGCACCAGCTGCGCTACGCGCTCGATCTCAACAAATGGGCGCCCGTCTACACCGGCGCGTCAGGCCTTGCGATCCTCGCCTTCGTCGAGGAGGCGCAGGTGCGCAACATCATCCAGCGCACGCGGCTCGCGCCGCTGACGGCGCGCTCGATCACCGAGAGCTACCGGCTGACGACCGAACTCGGACTCATCCGCCAACGCGGCTATGCGTTGACGCGCGGGCAGCGCATTCCCGGCGCGGTCGGCCTGGCGGCGCCGATCTTCGGCAGCAGCGGCGAAGTGCTGGGCGACATCTGCCTGACCATTCCCGAGCAGCGTTTCGACGAAGCAAGCCAGGAACATCTGATCGAGCTTCTGCTCGATTGCACCAACAGCATCATGCGGGAAATCGGCGGCGTGCGGCCGCGGCAGCCCGCACTCGCCTAGAGACGAACAGGACGCCCGGCTCACGGGCGCAGATCGACACGGGAGGAATATTCAGGTGACGGATCAATTGCAGTTTCTTTGCGCCGGCGGCTTTCGCGCCGCGATGGATCTCATCGCGCCGCAGTTCGAGGCGTCTCACAACATGCGTCTCGCCATCAGCTATGCGACGCCAGCGCGCACGCGGGAATATCTCGAAGCGGGCTTTCCGTTCGACGCCGGCGTCATCGTCGCGGGCGTGCTGAAGAAGGCGCAAGCGGACGGGCTCGCTCCGGGCGTCGCGACCTTCAAGCTCGCCGTCAGCCCGGTGGGCTATGGCGTCGCGGAGGCGAACACGGCGCCCGACATCTCGACGCTCGACGCCTTCAAGCGCGCGCTCGCGGCCGTGCCGCGGCTTGGCCTCTCCGACCCGAAGGCTGGCACCAACCTCGGGGCCGAGACGCTCGCGCATGCGGAACGGCTCGGCTTCGGCGACGCCATGCGCGAGAAGATCGTGTGGTTCGAGGGGCCCGGCTCCTTCGTGTCCGCCGCCGTGGCGCGCGGCGAGGCCGATGCGGTGATCACGCTCGCGAGCGAGATCGCGCCGATTCCGGGCATCCGTTTTGCCGGAAAACTGGCGCCCGAACTGCAGACGGAATATGCGATGCAGGCGCTCGCCGCAGGCAACGCGCCGGCCGCCGCCACTGCGCTGATGGACTATCTGCGCGGCCCCGTCGCGACCGACATCATGCGCCGCGTCGGACTCGAACCCGTCGCCTGACGCGGGTTTCGCAAAAGCGCTTCAATCAACGGGAGAGACGGATGAGCAAGGATACCTACGATCGCGGCCTGCAGATCCGGAAGGACGTCGTCGGCGCGGACTATGTCGAGAAATCGATGAATGACGCGGACGATTTCAACCGTCCGTTTCAGGAGCTCGTCACCGAATATTGCTGGGGCGCAGTGTGGGGCCGCGACGGCCTGCCGATGAAGACGCGCAGCCTTCTCAATCTCGCAATGATCGGCATCCTCAACCGCCCGCACGAACTCGCGCTCCACATCCGCGGCGCCCGCCGCAACGGCGCAACGCTTGAAGAAATCCGCGAAGTCTTCATGCAGCTGACCATCTACGCAGGCGTCCCCGCAGGCGTCGACGCCTTCCGCATCGCCCGCCAGGTGTTTCGCGAGGATGCGGAGAAGGAGGGGTGAGTGTGTGGGGGCGGCTCGCGATCGGGCGGCCTCACTATTCAAATTAGTTTTGAAATGAATGGCGCGCCCGAAGAGATTCGAACTCCTGACCCCCAGATTCGTAGTCAGCGGACCTTGATCGCCACGAGTCGCCATGCTTTGCTACAGGCAGACAGAAGCACCTAGCTAACAG
>JAQGKM010000316.1 GCA_028290125.1 Hyphomicrobiales bacterium
CGCCCTGACGTCGCGGCCGACGCCAACGACGTCGCACCCGCCTGCCAGCAGCCGCGCGGTCACGACCGACCCGATCAACCCGTAAGCGCCGACCACGAGAATGCGCAATGAATCATCCAGCTGAAGCTCTTGACCGGAGCTTAGCGCGGCGTCCTGCGCGAACAAAGTGAAACGGACGTTTCTGCGCGGAGGCGTAGTTGCAACGGCGTTTGGCGTTTCGCACGATCTACTTGGGGGATTATTGAAGCCGCAGAAGAGTTTGGCGAAAGCGGCCTCGCTCATCCAAGCCGCAACATGCGTGATTTGATTTTACTACAGCCAGCCGTAATGTAGCTGCATTGGAGAGCGGATTCTTTCAAATGAACTGTACGACAACCCTTTGCTTGACTGCGGGCGGACGTCCTGACCTGTTGGACACGACCCTGGAAACCCTTCTGGCTTTCAATCGGCACTGTTTCTCGGACTTCATCGTCGTGAACGATTTCGGCGATCAGGCCACCAATGTCATCGTGCGAAAACATCTCCCCCAGGCGCGGCTTATCTCGCATGAGAGGCAACGCGGACACCATGTCTCGATCGACGAAATGTACGCGGCGGTCTCGACCCCCTACATCTTTCATTGCGAGGATGACTGGCTGTTCGATCCCGTCTGTTTCATTCCGGCCTGCTTCAAAGTCCTGCTCAACGAACCCGGAGCAAGCCAAGTCACGGTTCGCCACGCAGACTGCCAGAGAACGTCAGGCCTCCTCCCGGAGCAAGTTTACTGCATCGCCGATAGCCAGGCGTACGAGAAGAGCAAGGTGCTGAGCATCAGGGACTGGGGCCACTACACCTTCAATCCCTCTCTGCTGCGACGCGATCTCTGGGCCACGATCGGACCCTTTCAAAAATACTACAAGGAAAGCGACGTGAACGATGCCTGCCAGACGAGAGGGCTCACATCCGCGCGTCTCGTCCCGGGCGTATGCCGCCACTTGGGCGGAGGACGGCATATGCACGACAACATGCAGCGCAAGAACATCGGAATGAAGCTGCGCCGGATGTACGGGGCGTTCAAGAAGCGGACCGAAGGGCTCACGCTCATCGGGAGCTGAACGAAAAAGGCCGCGCAGATGCGCGGCCTTTGTCATGTCGCGAGGCCAGACACCTCACCCCAAGATCACGTCGATCGCCTTGGTGACCGCGTCGATCGGCGCCATGCCGTCGACCGTCTTCAGCGTGCCCTTGGACTCGTAATAGGCCGAGACCGGCGCCGTCTGCGCGCGGTAGGCGTCGAGGCGCACCTTGAAGGCGTCCGGGTTGTCGTCGGCGCGCACCGTGCCGCCGGCCGCGATGGTTTCGCGGGCGCGGTTCTCGATGCGCGACATCAGCGCGTTCTCGTCGACCTTGAGCTCGATGATCGCATCGAGATCCATGTGCTTCTTCGCCAGCAGCTCGTCGAGCGCCCGCGCCTGCGCGACGGTGCGCGGGAAGCCGTCGAGAATGAAGCCCTTCACGGCGTCACCCTCTTCGATCCGGTCCGAGATGATGCCGACCACGATCTCATCCGACACGAGCCCGCCGGCGTCCATCACGGCCTTGGCCTGCAGGCCGACCGGGGTGCCGGCCTTCACGGCCGCACGCAGCATGTCGCCTGTGGACAGCTGGGGAATGCCATACTTCTCGACGAGACGAGCCGCCTGCGTTCCCTTGCCGGCGCCGGGCGGCCCCAGAAGTATGAGTCTCATCTCTTTCTCCCCCGGAGCTTCGCTTTCTTCACGAGGCCCTCATATTGCTGCGCCTGAAGGTGCCCATGGACCTGGGCCACCGTGTCCATCGTCACGCTCACGACGATGAGCAACGACGTCCCGCCGAAATAGAACGGGAGCGCGGCATAGGAAATGAGTATTTCGGGTAACAGACAAATGATCGCGAGATAGGCCGCGCCCAGCACGGTGATTCGCACCAGCACCGAGTCGATGAACTGAGCCGTGCGCTCGCCCGGGCGGATGCCCGGCAGGAAGCCGCCATGCTTCTTCAGGTTGTCGGCCGTCTCGGTCGGGTTGAACACGATGGCCGTGTAGAAGAACGCGAAGAACACGATCAGCCCGACATAGACGAGCATGTAGAGCGGACGGCCGTGGCCGAGGTAGGTCGTCAGCGTCGCCAGGAAGCCGGAGCCGCCCTGCGACTGCGAGAAGCTCGCGATCGTGGTCGGCAGCAGCAGCAGAGACGAGGCGAAGATCGGCGGGATGACGCCCGACGTGTTGAGCTTCAGCGGCAGGAACGACGTCTGGCCCTCATAGACCCGGTTGCCGACCTGGCGCTTCGGATAGGTGATCAGCAGACGCCGCTGCGCACGCTCCATGAAGATGATGAAGGCGACGACGACGATCGACATCACGATGACGCCGAGGATCAGCGCCGTCGAGATGGCGCCCTGCCGCCCGAGTTCGAGCGTCGACACGATCGCCGACGGGAAGGCCGCGACAATGCCCGCGAAGATGATCAGCGACGAGCCGTTGCCGATGCCGCGCGCGGTGATCTGCTCGCCAAGCCACATCAGGAACATGGTGCCGCCGAGCAGCGTCAGCACGGTCGAGATGCGGAAGAACATGCCCGGGTCGCTGACGACGCCGGTCTGCCCCTCGAGCCCGATCGAGATGCCATAGGCCTGGAATAGCGCGAGCACCACGGTGAGGTAGCGCGTGTACTGGTTGAGGATCTTGCGGCCGCCCTCCCCTTCCTTCTTGATCGCCTCGAGCGAGGGAACGACGGAGGACAGGAGCTGGATGATGATGGACGCCGAAATGTACGGCATGATGTTCAGCGCGAAGATGGCCATGCGCTGCACGGCGCCGCCCGCGAACATGTTGAAGAGTTCGAGAACGCCCTGCTGCTTGCCGGTGAACGAGGCCTCGAAGGCCGCCGGATCGATGCCGGGGAGCGGAATGTAGGTGCCCAGGCGATAGATGATGAGCGCGCCGAGCGTGAACCAGATCCGCTTCTTGTGTTCTTCGGATTTGCCGATGGCGGAGAAGTTGATGTTCGCTGCGAGCTGTTCCGCTGCCGATGCCATTGAAGCGCTCCGGGGGGGCGCGCGCCGGCGCGCCGAAATCGGGGGTCTGAACATGACGAGCGGGGCGGAAGGATTTTCATCCTCGCCCCGCTCGGGATCAATATGGTGACGGATCGCGCCCTTATTAGAGGCGCGCGGTCACTCAGGCCGTAGCTTCGGCGCCGAGAAGCTTGACCGAGCCGCCGGCCTTTTCGATCGCGGCGACGGCAGACTTCGAAGCGCGGGCGACTTCGAACGTCGCCTTCGTCGCGAGTTCACCATTGCCGAGGATCTTGACGCCGTCGCGGGCGCGGGCGCAAACGCCGGCTTCCACAAGCGCTTCGACCGTCACGGGCTTGCCCGCGTCGAGCTTGCCAGCCTCGAACGCCTCTTGCAGGCGGCCAAGGTTCACTTCGTTGAAGTCGGACGCGAAGATGTTCGTGAAGCCGCGCTTCGGGAGGCGACGATGCAGCGGCATCTGGCCGCCTTCGAAGCCCTTGATGCGGACGCCCGAACGGGCCGTCTGGCCCTTGCCGCCGCGGCCGCCCTGCTTGCCCATGCCCGAGCCGATACCACGGCCGATGCGCATGCGCTTCTTGGACGAACCCGGATTGTCGTGAATGCCATTGAGTCTCATGGTGATGCTCCTCACTGGCCTTCGACGACGCGGACGAGATGCGCGACTTTCGCGATCATCCCGCGCACGGCCGGCGTATCTTCGAGGGACTTGCGGCGACCGATCTTGTTCAGACCGAGGCCGATCAACGTGCCGCGCTGGTCGTTGGAACGTCCGATGACGCTCGCGAACTGCTCGACGGTCACGATCTTCTTGGAGGCGTTCGTCATGTCAGAAACCTCCCTGATCAAGCTTCAGCGCCAGCAGCTTCCGCATCGGCGCCGGGGCGGCGAGACTGAAGCGTGGACACCTTGAGGCTGCGGCGAGCCGCGACCGAACGGGGCGAGTCTTCGCGCGAGAGCGCATCGAAGGTCGCGCGGATCATGTTGTACGGGTTGGACGAGCCCTGCGACTTCGCCACCACGTCATGCATGCCGAGCGTTTCGAAGACAGCGCGCATCGGGCCGCCGGCGATGATGCCGGTACCGGCCGGCGCAGCGCGCAGGATGACGCGGCCAGCGCCGTGACGGCCCTGCACGTCATGATGCAAAGTCCGGCCTTCGCGCAGCGGCACGCGGATCAGCGCGCGCTTGGCGGCTTCCGTCGCCTTGCGGATGGCTTCCGGCACTTCGCGCGCCTTGCCATGACCGAAACCGACGCGACCCTTCTGGTCGCCGACGACGACGAGAGCGGCGAAGCCGAAGCGACGACCACCCTTCACGACCTTCGCGACGCGGTTGATGTGGACCAGACGGTCCACGAATTCGCTGTCACGCTCTTCGTTGTTATGACGATCGCGACCGCGACCGCCTTCACCTTCACGAGCCATTTGTTTTTTCCGTCACTTGCGCGGGATGCACATGCAATCCCGCTCGCTTCGAGAACCCTGCGGGGCGCGCGACGCATTGCTGCGCGCCCGCCCCGGAGAATTAGAAGTCGAGACCACCCTCGCGGGCGCCCTCGGCGAGCGCCTTGACGCGCCCGTGGTACATGTACGCGCCACGATCGAACACGACAGTCTTGATGCCGGCGGCGGCAGCGCGCTCGGCGATCAGCTTGCCGACGGTCTTGGCGGCATTGACGTCGGCGCCCGTCTTGAGGGACTCACGCTGAGTCTTCTCGATGGACGAGGCGGCGACGAGAGTCGTGCCCTTTTCGTCGTCGATGATCTGAGCGTAGATCTGCTTCGAAGAGCGGAACACGCTGAGACGCGGCTTGCCATAGGCGCGCGCGCGGATCGAACGGCGAACGCGAGCCTTGCGGCGATCGGTTGCCTGGTTATCCTTAGCCATCGCGGCCTCTCCTTACTTCTTCTTGCCTTCCTTGCGGAAGATGAATTCGTCGGAATACCGAACGCCCTTGCCCTTGTAGGGCTCGGGGCCGCGATAGGCGCGGATTTCGGCGGCGACCTGGCCAACCTGGCGCTTGTCCGAGCCCGAGATGTTGATCTCGGTCGGCTTGGGCGTCACGATCGTCACGCCAGCGGGGATCGGGTAGACCACATCGTGGCTGAACCCGAGCGACAGCTGGACATTCTTGCCGACAACGGCGGCCTTGTAGCCGACACCCGTGATTTCGAGCGTCTTGCTGAAGCCGGCGCTGACGCCAGTCACCAGGTTGGAAATCATAGAGCGCGACATGCCCCACATGGCGCGGGCGCGCTTCGTTTCCGAACGGGGATCGACCTTGATGGCGTTGTCTTCGAGCTTCACTTCAACATCGTCAGGAACGACGAAGCTGAGTTCACCCTTGGAGCCCTTGACCGACACAGCCTGACCGTCAACCTTCGCGGTGACGCCGGCCGGAACGGCGACGGGCTTCTTTCCGATACGAGACATGAGAATTCCCTCTCTTGTTCGGTTAGAAGACCCGGCAGAGCACTTCACCGCCGACATTCTGCTCGCGAGCAGAGTGGTCGGCCATGACGCCCTT
>JAQGKM010000046.1 GCA_028290125.1 Hyphomicrobiales bacterium
CTTCACGCCGCATCACGACGCCCCGCCGACGATCGCGCGCGCCTTCGCGGATTACGAGCGCGCGCGCATGGCCCGCGCCGCGAAGGTGCTGACGGCGTCACGCCGTCAGGGCGTGATCTATCACCTCCCCGGCCCCGCCGGATTGCTGCGCAACATGGCGCTGCGCGCGCTGCCGCAGGAGGCAGTCGCGGCGCGGTTCGACTGGCTTTACGCTTGTCGGAAATAGCGCAGTCATTGCGAGCAGAGCGAAGCAATCCAGAAGCCGCGGATGAGGCGGCTACCTTCGCGCTCACGCCGCAGACTCGGGACTGGATTGCTTCGCTCCGCTCGCAATGACGGCTGCGTCCTTACTTCGGCGCGTTCTTCACGTAATTTGCCAGAAACTCCCGTGTGCCAGTCGGAATCGTCAACTGCCGCCGCACGCGTTCGTTGACGATCGGCCCCGTCACGAAGTCCGGCAGATAGCCCAGCACCTTGTCGGTCTCGGCCGCATAGTCGGGATCTTTCTCCAGCGCCTGGATGGCGCGCGTCATCGCCTCCACGGCTTCCTTCGGCGCATTGGGCGGCATGACGATGAGCCGCTGCATGGCGCCATTGGCGGCGATGATCGTGCGGTAGATGTCCCACAGCTGGCCCGACGGCGGCGCGCCCTTGATGGATTCGTAGAACTGCGGGAAGGACATCATGTCGACGCCCTCCATCTGGCGCGGCGTGCGAAAGGTCTCGCCGTCGTAGCCCGGATCGTAATAGAGCGGGATGACCTCGCCGGTCTTGACCAGCGACGGCTCGATCAAGCTGCGGTAGGACGGCGGCGATTCCGCGTAATAGTTGATCTCGTTCTGCTGCAGGGCCAGACGCGCCGCCTGGCTGCCGCGATAGGACGTCACGTATTTGTATTTCAGCCCGAGCATGTCGAGGCCGAGCCGCAGCAGCAGGTCCTTCGCATTGTCGGCGCCGAGCCCGCCCGAGATCACGTTCTGCGCCTTGCCGAAATCCTGCGCGGTCTTCAAACCCGGCTTGATGTCGGTGCGGGCGAAATAGATCGTCGTGCCGGGCTGGTAGGCGAGGAATTCGTAGGTCTTGAATTCCACGCGGCGCGGCGACGGATCGTTGATCGAGCGCCAGATCTGGCCGGTGAAATAGCCGAAAGTCGTGCCGTCCTTCGGGGCGATCTCGCCGAGATAATTCGTGCCGATCAGACCGCCGGCGCCATCCATGTTCTGGACGATCAGGCTGGCTGGCCCGTCGAGATGCTTCACGACATGCTTGGCGAACAGCCGCCCCTCGATGTCGGTGGGCCCGCCGGCCGCATAGTTGATGATGATGGTGATCCGCTTGCCGCGATAATACGGCTCGTCGGCGTTTGCCGTTCCGAGCGATCCCGCAACCATGGCCGCCGCGAGCGCCACGGCGCCCCAGCGTTTGTGGCTCCACATGAGCACGCCTCCCTGAAGTTTTTTTCGTTGTCTCCAGCATAACCCGCGCCGGGCCCGAAACAAGCCGCAAGACGCGCGCTGCCTTGTTCGTTCAAGGATTCGTCAGGCGCGGGAACTACTTCGCGTTGAGCGGCCTAGTAAAGACATTCCCGATGCTCCGGAGCCGCGACGATGACCTCCAGGCAAGCTGCTTACGTTCTCTGCGGAGTCTTGGCGAGCTGCCTGCCGGCGGCCGCGCAAAACGTCGGCGACCGCCTCACGCCCTGCAACGCCTATTGCCGCGCATGGATGGGCTGGGACGACGTTGAAACCCAGTATCTCTGGGATCCGGAAGAGATGCAGGAAAGCCGCCGCCCGGCCGCACGGCCGAGAGCCGCCAACCGCGTGCGCAAGCAGGAACGCGTCGTCACCAGACCCGTGGTCGCGCGGCCCTCGGCGCCGGCGCCGGCACGACAGCCCCGTGTCGCCGCCCGTCCGGCGAAGCCGCCCGTCGTCGTGCCGAAGGCGGTCGCCGCAAGGCCGACTGCGCCAGCGCCAGCGCCAACGCCACTCCCCCTCGCGCCTCCGCTGCCTCCAGCGGCTGTCGTCGCGCCTCCGCAGCAAACCGCCGCCATCGCAGAGCCGCCCCCGAAAGCACCCGTGCCGCTCGCCGCGCCGGTGCAGGAAGCGCCGCCCGCACCCGCGCCGCAGCAGCAACAGGTCGCGACGCCCGCCCCTCTCCCGCCCGATGACCTGACCCCGGAAGAAGCCGCCAGCGCGCTGCCGGAACCCGCAGAAGAGGCGCCGGCGGAACGCAAGGTGGTGGCGTCGATTCCAAGGCCCGCCGCTGGTCCGCTGGGCAGTCCGGCCGAAATTCGCGAGGCGCTCGGCCTGACGGGCGCGACGGCGAACAATCCGGCGGTCATCTCGGGAGAATTCGTCGACGCCGCCGTGCAGCTTCAGCCCCTGCCGCAGGCCTTCAAGACCTTGCGGCCCTATTACGCGAACCTGCTCTATGCGGTGATCGGCGAGACCGCCGTGCTCGTCTATCCGGAAACCCGTCGGATCGTCATGACCTATTGAGGCGACGAATGGTGGCCCCTGCGGGACTCGAACCCGCAAGCCAGAGGCGGTCGATTTTAAGTCGACTGCGTTTACCAGTTTCGCCAAGGGGCCACGCGACCTGTCTAGCCGAATCGCGAACGTCGGGCCAGAGCGCCCGGCGAGCGCGTCGCAGAAGCCTCACGCGCGGCTTCTGGATTGCTTCGCTGCGCTCGCAATGACGGTGCTGTTGAGCCGTAACCTTTCCGCCGTCATTTCGAGCGGAGTGAAGCGTGTCAGTCCTTGTGGGCTTCGACGTTCTGCGCGCCGTCCGCGCCCATGTAGACGCCGAGCAGGCGCACCGGGGTCGTGCCCTTGTTGGAGCCGGCGTGCTCGACCGCCATGGCTTCCATGAAGGCGTCGCCCGCCTTGTAGACGCGCGTTCCCTGCGCGCCGTAGTCGACCGTGATTTCACCCTCGAGGATGTAGGCGAAGAACGGCGCGCCGTGGCGGTGGCGGATCGTCGTTTCGCCCGGCGCCAGGATCACGATCGCGGCGGTGACGCGCGAGTGGCCCGGCGGATAGGCGAAGGTCTCCCCCAGGACGGTCTTGTCCGTCTCGAACAGCGGAACCGCCGGGTAGGTTTGCGCAAGCGCGCAGGTGGCGCTCAGGGCGAGGCCGGCGGCTGCCAACAACACGCGCGTGCATTTCGACATGGAGGTCACTTTTCCGGTCGCGCGGGAAGTCGCGCAGCCATCCAGTGTCGAACGGAGCCCCTTAACGAAGCGCCGTCTCGATCTCAGCCTTTTTCGCTTTTCGCGATCGGCGGCTGGAAGGCGAGGCCGAGATCCCAGGGAAAGTAGATCCAGGTGTCCTGCGACACTTCGGTGATGAACGTGTCGACCAGCGGGCGGCCCTGCGGCTTGGCGTAGACGGTGGCGAAATGCGCGTTGGGCAGCATGTCGCGCACCACCTTGGCGGTGGCGCCGGTGTCGACGAGATCGTCGATCACCAGCACGCCCTTGCCGTCACCCGGCGCGACGACCTCGGGCGAAATGCCTTTCAGCACCTGAAGGCCGCCCTGCGACGTGTAGTCGTGATAGCTCGCGATGCAGACGGTCTCGATCAGCCGCGTGCCGAGTTCGCGCGCCACGATGGCGGCCGGCACAAGGCCACCGCGCGTGATGCAGACGATCGCGTGGAACGGCCCGGCTTCCGCCAGGCGCCAGGCGAGCGCGCGGGAGTCGCGGTGGAACTGGTCCCACGAGACCGGAAAGGCTTTTTGGGAATTGGGATCGGACATGGCGACGTCTTTCGGGTCAGGCGCGCGCGGCGCGCAATTGGTCGAGCATCGTTTCGATTTCCGTCACGCCCGCAGCCACTTCCTGCGGATCACGGCCACGCACGATGATCTGGTTCTTGAACTTTCCGTCGGCATAGCTCGGATAGGAACCGATCGACAGGCCCTCATGCGCCTTGGCGATGTCGCCCAGCGCCGCCGCATAGGCGCCCTCGGGCGCATCGGCCTCGATCGCCGTCATGGTGAGCTTCACGCCGGTTTCCAGCGTCGGCGCGACGCCGTCGAGCATCGCCTGCATGATCATCGGCACGCCCGCCATGACGATCACATTGCCGATGCGAAAACCCGGGATCTTGTTGACGGGATTGGGCACGAGGTCGCCGCCCTGCGGCACGCGCGCCATGCGCCGGCGCGAGGCGTTCAGATCTTCCGGCTTGATGCGCGTCAGCATCGCCTCGATGATGCGCTGGTCTTCGTAGAGCTCGACGCCGAAAGCCTGCGCCACCGCATCGGCGGTAATGTCGTCATGCGTCGGGCCGATGCCGCCGGTCGTGAAGACATAGGTGTAGCGATGACGCAGCGCATTCAGCGCATCGACGATTTCCGCCATGACGTCGGGCACGATGCGCACTTCGCGCAGGTCGATCCCGATGTTGGTCATGTAATCGGCGATGTAGCCGATGTTCTTGTCCTTGGTCCGCCCGGACAGGATCTCGTCCCCGATGACGAGGACGGCGGCGGTGACGGATGCGGCTTGGTCTGACGTCATGTTTTTGGCTCCCGCCCCGGTTTTGGGGAAGCCGAGCCGGGACCGCAAGTGAAATTCGACCCGTATTCACCGCTCGTGAACGTGCACCACGTCGTAGAGGGCCGGCTCGATCCCGCCAGTGATCTCGCCCAGGCGCGGCCATTTGTCCCGGAATTCCGGCGCATGATGGGCGGCGGCCAGCGTTTCGGCGCTTTCCCACTGGACGTAGTTCACGATGTGATGGCCGTCATGGGACCGGTGCAGGCTGACCGAGACAAAGCCCGGCTGCGTTTTCATGAAAGCCGCCCGCTCGTGCAGCACCGCCAGAACTTCGGCCGAACGGGCCGGTTCAATGGCGATCGTCGTGATCTGGGTCACAAGCCCGGAATGCTTCTCGATGATCGGCATGGTGCTCTCCTTTTCAGGAAGGCAAAACGCCGGAACGGGCAAAAGGCTCAGGCCCGCTCCCAGCCAAGATTGGAACGGCTGCGCAAAGTCTCGCGATAGCCGTAGGCTTCGAGCATATGAGGCAGGTCGACCGACCAGCCGCTGTCCGACCGGGCGCACAGGATGAGCCGTGGCCAGAGCGCAGGCGGCGCCTCGCGGAAAAAGGGCTCCAGGACGACGTCCTCCGCCCCCTCGACATCGACCTTGAGCGCATCGATGCGGTCGTAGCTCTCGCGGGCGATGATCGAGGCGAGGGAATCCGCGTGGACCTTGATGGCGTCGCCGGCATCGCTGATCCGCACGGAGGTGCAGCCCTGGTTGCGCGGATCGAGAAAAAGGGTGATTTCGCCTTCCCGGTCAGCCACCGCGCAGTCGAGCGCCTTGACCGTGGCGAAGGGATTCTGGCGGATGTTGTAGGTCAGCCGCTCGAAGACCGACGGATTGGGTTCGATTGCGAGAATTCGGGCGCGCGGCCCAGCCAGCGCCGCCATGAAAAGCGTGTAGCCGCCGACATTGGCGCCGATGTCGACAAAGCGGGTGTCTTCGCTGGCGTAAGTCGCAAGCAGCCGCCGCTCGGCCGGATCGAAATATTGCGGCGTGAACAAAATGCGCTTTTCGCAAGTGTTATTATAAGGATAGAGCCGCATCCGGGCGCCCATGGTCTCGACGTCCATCGGCCGCCCCGCCAGTGCGCGCACCGCGATCGCGCGCAGCACGAAGGCGCGGCGCATGCCCGACCAGTTCGTCGAACAAGTTCGCGTCATGTCCAGAATGGAAGCCGAAATGCCCTGCGGGGCGTAACGGCCAAAAGGCGACAGGTCGTTGGAAATCGGTCTCAACATGGCATGTCCGGGGCGTTCGGACATGACAGCCCGCCTGAGCGGGACGGTCGCGCGTCCGGGCCGTCTTGTAGCATGCCCGATATTCTAAAAGCCAGCCTCGGCGCCCCAAACTGGGGTTGCACGGCGGGCCAACATGCTTAGATTCAAATTCCTGAACGCGCGCCCTCGCGCCCTCTCTTATGACCGATGGAAGCACAATGACTTTTGTGGATGCCGCGCTGGCGCCCAGCCGGAAGACCGGCCAGATCAAGCTGCACGGCCCGGACGATTTCGCGGCCATGCGCAAGGCCGGACGCCTGACGGCGGAAGCGCTCGACATGCTGAGCGAGCACGTCCAGCCCGGCGTCACCACCGAGGCGCTCGACAAGCTCGCGTTTGAATTCGCGATGGACCATCGCGCCTACCCTGCCCCGTTGTCCTATCGCGGCTATCGCAAATCCATCTGCACGTCGATCAATCATGTCGTCTGCCACGGCATCCCCGACGACAAACCGCTGCGTGACGGGGACATCGTCAACATCGACGTGACCCTGATCGTCGATGGCTGGCACGGCGACTCGAGCCGCATGTACAATGTCGGCAACGTGCCGCGCCGCGCCGAGCGTCTGGTTGAAGTCACCTACGAGGCGCTGATGCGCGGCATCGCCGTGGTCAAGCCCGGCAACACCACGGGCGACATCGGCGCGGCGATCCAGGAATATGCCGAAGGCGAGCGCTGCTCGGTCGTGCGTGAGTTCTGCGGCCATGGCCTCGGCCGCCTGTTCCACGACGAACCCAACATCCTGCACTACGGCCGCCGGGGCGACGGCGTCGTGCTGAAGCCCGGCATGTTCTTCACCATCGAGCCGATGATCAACCTCGGCCGTCCGCACGTGAAGGTGCTGGCCGACGGCTGGACCGCCGTGACGCGCGACCGTTCGCTGACGGCGCAGTTCGAGCACACGATCGGCGTGACGGACGACGGCTGCGAGATCTTCACGCTCTCCCCCCGGGGCTTCACGCAACCGCCTTACATTACCGCTCCATGAGCGAGAAGGCCGGCGGCGCCGACGCCAAGGGCGCATCCGGAGAGCCGCATTATCGCGGCCATCGCGACCGTTTGCGCGCCCGCTTTTCGGAAGCGGGCGAGCGCGGCTTCCCCGATTACGAACTGCTCGAGCTGGTGCTGTTTCGCTCGATCCCGCAACGCGACGTCAAGCCGATCGCCAAGGCGCTGATCGCGCGGTTCGGCTCCTTCGCCGAAGTGCTGGGCGCCGCGCCCGAACGGCTGCAGGAGATCGACGGCGTCGGTGAATCCGTGGCGCTCGACCTGAAGATCGTCGAGGCCGCCACCGTGCGCATGACTCGCGGGGCCTTGCGCGAGCGACCGGTGCTCAGCTCCTGGGCCGACGTGCTCGCCTATTGCCGCGCCGCCATGGCTTTTGCGGAGCGCGAGGAGTTTCGCCTGCTGTTCCTCGACAAGCGCAACGCCTTGATCGCCGACGAGGTGCAGGGCTCGGGCACCATCGACCATACGCCGGTCTATCCGCGCGAGATCGTGCGGCGCGCACTCGAATTGAGCGCAACCGCCATCGTGCTCGTGCACAATCATCCCTCCGGCGACCCGACGCCCTCCTCCGCCGATATCCGCATGACGCAAGAAATCATCGCCATATCCAAGCCGATGGGCATCACGGTGCACGACCACATCATCGTCGGGCGCAACGGCCACGCGAGCTTCAAAGGCTTGAAACTGATCTGACGCAGAGCGGAATTCTTAACCGTTAAGCGGGCAATATCGACAGATTAGTCGCTAGGTTATGCTTCGAGATGTTTTCCGGCAGCTCAGGCGATCCGAATGGGTCGCGCCAGACCTCCTGGCTTATCAGAACTGGAATTGTCGCTGTGGCCGCCATGGCGGCAGCGCTGGTCGTCGCCCTGTGGGCGATGATCGTGACGCGCGAGGGCGCGACGCCCGGCGCCATCGTGGTCCTGCTGGGCGGAACGGCGACAGCGATCGCCTGCGCGGTGCTGGTGAGCCAGATCCTTCTCGCCCTCGGACGCCGCGAAAAGCGCGCCGCCCGCGAGGCTGGCCACGACCTTCTGTCTGGCCTCGCCAACCGCAAATTGTTTCGTCGCTGGATCGATTACGAACTGGCGCGCCGCCGCCGCGAGGACTCGCGCTTCGCGATCATGTATCTCGACATCGACCACTTCAAGGACATCAACGACCGCTACGGACATGACGCCGGCGACCGCATGATCGTCGCGCTCGCGCGCCGCCTGTCCGACAGCCTGCGCCCGACCGACCGGCTCGCGCGCTTCGGCGGCGATGAATTCGCCCTGCTGCAAACGGGCGTACGCAGCATGAGCGACGCGGAAGCTCTCGCGACCCGCATCGTCGAGGCGATGCGCCAGCCTTTTTCGCTCGGCAAGGTCGAGGTGCTTTCGAGCGTGTCGATCGGCATTGCGCTGTGTCCCGACAATGCGGGCCTTCGCGACGACCTGATGAAGCTCGCCGACCTCGCCTTGTATCGCGCCAAGAAAGAGGGGCGCGATCGCTTCGCCTTCTTCGACGCGCGGATGGGCGAGGATCTCGCGCGACGCCGCAGCTTCGGCGTCGAGCTTGCAACGGCGATCGAAGACGACGCTCTGTCGCTCGACTTTCAGCCCGTCTTCGATGCGGGCGAGCGCAGGATGGCGGGCGTCGAAGCCCGCCTGCGCTGGCCGCACGCGCAGCGCGGGATGATCGACGCCAAGGATATCACCAGCATCGCGGAGGAACGCGGCCTGTTGCTGCCGCTGGGCGACTGGATGCTGCGCCGCGCCTGCATGACCGCGCGCGCCTGGCCGGATCTGCGCATCTGCGTGGGCGTGACGCACGTGCATTTTCGGCATCCCGATTTTGCGGCGCAGGTCCGCAAGATCCTGGACGACACCGGCCTCGAGCCCTCGCGCCTCGACCTCTCCATCGACGAGGACTGCCTGCTGGAGCCCAAGGACGAAACGATCGCCGGCATGTCGCTCCTGCGGCAGGAAGGCGTGCGCTTCACGCTCGCGCATTTCGGCGCCGGCGTCGCGAGCCTGAATTACCTTCGCCGCTTTCCGCTGAGCCGCATCAAGATCGACCGGCAATGCACCGACGTGTCGCACGGCACGACAGCCAATGCGGCCGTGCTGCACGCCGTGATCCATCTCGGCCGCGCGCTCGGACTGACGATGGCTGCGGATGGAATCGAGGCCGAGGACCAGGCGCACTACCTTACCGCGCTCGGCTGCGATGAACTGCAGGGTCGCCTGCTCTGCCGTTACGTTTCGCCTGACGAGATCGCCGTGGCGATCGGGCGCAGCGCGCGCGTCGAAAGGGAAGAGGCCGTCAATCCCGGCTGACGCCAGCTTCGCTAAAGCCCCGGCCCCTAGCTTTCATCAAACGGAGGATAAGACGCATGGCGCAGGACGTGATCGACCAGCTACAGGAGCTCTGCGGACGGCTGCGCGAGCAGCTCATGCAGCAGCCCGAATATCGCGCCCTGGTGAGCCTCGAGAAAACCATCGAGGATCTCTCGATCTACATGGACGCCGTCCCCGCGCCGCTCGCGCGCGCGCATGCGCAGCATGAGGCTCCTCCTGCGTTCGACGTGGCGCCTGACGAACCGCAGATTCTCGACGTCAACGCCATGGACACCGGCCTGTCGATGCGCCACGGCGCCGACCACATGGCTGACGCGCTGGCGGACGCGCTGCGCGCCCCGAAGGCCGCCATGACGGCCCGCACGATGGATCATCTTCCGAGCCACCGCGTCGCCTGACGAAAGAACGGCGCCGACAAAAAAGCCGCCGCGGCGAAAGCCCGGCGGCTTTTTCGTGCGCACAGCTCCGCGCTATCTGCGGACGTCTTCGGCGCCGATGAAGTTGAATTCCTGCACGAGAACGTCAGCGACGACCTCGGCTTTCAGGCGCGCGTTGACATTGGTGCGGATCGTCGCGGCGAAGCGGGGGATGTCGAAGCGATCGAGATGCTTGTAATCCAGCTTCTCGTCCGCGTAGAGCAGGCGGAACGCTTCGTCCGCGACGAAGGCGTCAGGTTGCGTATCGAACTGCTTCGCCGCATCGCCTTCCGTCATGTAGGCGAACTGGGCCACAAGATAGCCCTGCACCTGTCCGGACGTGATCAGCGGAACCGTGATCGACTTCAGCTTGCGCAGCTCGCCGACCTTTTTGGCGGGCTTCGCATCGGCCGCAGCCACAGCGGCCGCCGCCTGCTGCATCTTCCATTGCGTCATGCCATAGCTCGCCCCGAGCGCCACGGCGCAGAGCCAGACACCGGCCAGCAGACGCATCATCATTTCATGCGTCCGCGAAACGCCGACGCCGTGTAGGTGCCGTCCGACGCCGCTTCCTCAAGCGTGCCCGAAACGAGGTCGGCGATCTCCGTCGCGGCCTTGAGATGAAGCCCCAGCACCTTGCGGTTCTCCTCGAGCCGGTCGCGCAGGAAGCGCAGGCGCGTCACCAGCGAGGGATGCACCGCTTCGGCCGGCACGCCGCGCATCGCGCGCGTCACTTCGAGCAGGCCGTGATTCTTCTGGTGCGTGAAACGCTCGAGATCTGCGTCGCCGCGCTCGCGCAACACGCGGGTCTCTTCCATGACGATTTCCGTCAGCTTGTCGACCGCGACCATCGCGACGGTCATCACCGCCGTGGCGACGTTCGAGACGGCAGGAGCCGAAGCGCGCGGACGATCGATTGCGCCCAGTATCATGCGTCACCCTTGTTCAGCGAAACGTTCTTCAAGATGCCGAGGCCCTTGCCACGCGTGAGTTCGGTCGCGAGCCGGTCGGCCAGCATCGAGCGCCAGACGTCGCCCGCCGTGCCCTTTCCGAACGACGCATCGCTCCTCTTGGGCAGCATGGTCTCGACCATCATCTTGGCGACAAGCGTCTCGAGTCCGCGCTTGGCTTCATCCGAGCTCGTGTTGGTCTCGACGATGCGCGCGCCGGTTGGCGCCCCGAAGAATTGCGCACGCGCCGGCTCCGACCAGTTCAGCGAACCCGAGGGCAATGGCGAAGCGGCAGGTTTGGCGCTCCCGAGAAGCGCCGCGAAATCACCCCCGGAGGCTTCCGCCAGGCGCTGCTTGACCGCCGCGACCTTCACCGGATCGGCGGCATTGGCGACGTCGAGAATGATATCGGAAAGCGGTTGAATTGACATGAAGCGGCGGTCCTCTCGTGTCCACCATCGCGCGGCGAGCTTACGGCAGGCTTGTGCGGCGTGTTTCGACATCCGCCAGGAGATCTTCGAGCCCCTTGCGTTCGGCTTCGCGCTGCTCGCAGAGATCCGCCGCCTTGTGCAGCCGCTCGGCGACGAGACTGCGTTGCGCAAAGCCGCGCCACCGCGCCTCGGCGGCGCTGCGCTCGACTTCGATATCCTTCAGGTCGCGATCGACCCAACGCAGGCGATCGCCCGCGAGCGGCGCCAGCGCGCGGCGCAACGGATCGTCCGACGCGAGCGTCTCCAGAATGGCGGTCTCGACCGCGCGCAATTCGTCGCGCCGCGCGTTGAGCGCAGCAAGACGCGCTTCAGCATCCTTCCGCAGGCCCGACTGGATCTTCAGGATGCGTGCGAGCTGCTGGGACCGACGAGCCATCTCACCTCACCATGAATTCGTTCAGGCCGACAATGAAGCCCTGCAGGAAGGGCCGCGCCAGAACCATCATTAGCAAAAAGCCAAGGCCGATGAGCACCGGCATGGCGGCAAAATAGATCTGGATCATCGGCGTCATCTTGTTGGCGAGGCCGAAGGCGAAGTTGACCAGCACCGAGAGAACGATGAACGGCCCGCTGAGCCGCAGCGCCAGCATCGAGGCGCCGCTCAGCGCGTCCGCCATCTCCGACATCGAGAAACGCGTCGGAAAGCCCGCGCCTGGCGGCACGATCTCGTAGGACGACACCAGCCCGCGAATGACTTCGAGATGAAGGTCGGCAAGAAAGAACAGCATGGTCGCCGCAATGACGATGAACGTCACCAGCGTTGGTTCGCTGGCCCCCTCCTCCATCGGCACGCCGGCGATGCCCGCGAGCCCGATCGCCTGCGCGATCGTCGAGGTGAGCATTTCCAGCATGAGAAAGAACAGCCGCGCGCCGAGCCCGATCACGACACCGATGAGGATTTCCGTCACCATGATGGCGACGAGCTTCGACAGCGATTGGTCCTGCAGCAGCTTGTAGAGCGTGTCGTAGAGCAGCGGCATGGCCGCCAGGCTGATCGCCAGGGCGACGAACAGCCGGATACGGGCCGGAACGCGCGCGCTCGAAAAACCCGGCATGATCATCAGGCACGCGCCGATCCGGCAAAACACCGCGAAGGCGGCGAGAATGGCGGCGGACGCGGCTTCATTCACGAGATCGAGCCAAGCGGCTGGATGTCGACGCCGCGCGCAACTTCGAGATGCGAGAGAACCGGAAGTTTCGGGAACATGCGCTCGATGATCATGCGCACATAGGGACGCGCTTCGGGCGTGGTGATCAGGGCGAACTGCACGCCCTCATCGGTCAGGCGCCGGATGGAATCGGAGGCCTCGGCGGCGAACTCATCCATCAGCTTCGGATCGAAGTCGAGCTCGATGACCTCGCCCTTCTGATCGCGCTTCAACGCCTTGTGGAACGCGAGATCCCAGCGATTGCCGAGCCGCAGCAGCTTCAGCACGCCATCCTGCACGAGATCGCCGCAGATCTGCTGCGACATGCGCAGGCGCACATGCTCCGCAACCTGCTCGGCGCGACGCGCATGCGGCGCGATTTCGGCGACGGCTTCGAGAATGAGATGCAGGTTGCGGATCGATACGCGTTCGGCCAGCAACAGCTTCAGCACCGATTGCAGGCCCGAGAAGGTGATCTGCGCCGGGCAGATATCCTCGATGAGCTTCTTGTATTCCGGATCGAGCCGCTCCAGCAGGCCCCGCATGTCCTTGTAGGAGAGCAGCTGCGCGAGATTGTTGCGCACCACTTCACTGACATGCGTCAACACCGCCGAGGCATTGTCGATGGCGCGAAAACCTTCGCGCTTCAGTTCGGTGCGGAAACTCTCGGCGACCCACACGGCCTTGATGCCGAACGCCGGATCGACGCCTTCCTCGTAAGGAAGATCGGGACGCGGCCCCTCCCCGGTCACGACCAGCACATCGCCGATGCGCATTTCAGCGCTGGCGACGACGGTGCCGTGAATCTTGATCTGGTAGGACTTCGGCGGAATGGTGAGCGAATCCGAAACCTTGATTTCCGGCACCACGAATCCGTAGATCTGCGCGAATTTGCGACGCATCTTTGCAACGCGGTCGGCAAGCTCGCCCTGCAGCATGAGCAGGCGCGGCGCCAGCTGCTTGCCGAGCACCAGCTCGACCTCAAAGGTGCGCAGGCTCTCCTTGACCGATTCCTGCGCCTCGGCCGCCTGCGCGCTCTGATGCGCATGCGCCTGCGCGCGGGCGTGCGCCAGAACCTGCTCGCGACGGCGCGGAATGATGCGCGCCAGGAAGCCCATCGCGCAGCCAAGGATCGCGAATGGGAGGAACGGCAATCCGGGCACGAGCGCCAGCAGGAACATCAGCGAGGCGGCGACGAGCAATGCCGGCGGATAATTGCCGAGCTGGCCCAGCACCGCCTTTTCGGCCGAGCCGCGCGTGCCGCCCTTCGACACGAGGAGGCCCGCCGCGAGCGACACGATCAGCGCAGGGATCTGCGAGACGAGGCCGTCGCCGACCGACAGCTTGATGAACACGTCGGCGGCGCTGCCCATGGTGAGGCCGTGGCGCGTCACGCCGATGATGATGCCGCCGAACACGTTGACCGCGAGAATGATGATGCCCGCAATGGCGTCGCCGCGCACGAACTTGGAGGCGCCGTCCATGGAGCCGAAGAAGGAGCTTTCCTCTTCGAGTTCGCGGCGGCGCGACTGCGCTTCCTTGTCGTCGATGAGGCCTGCGGAGAGATCCGCATCGATGGCCATCTGCTTGCCGGGAATCGCGTCGAGCGTGAATCGCGCGCCGACTTCCGCGATACGCGTCGCGCCCTTGGTGATGACGAGAAAGTTCACCGTGATGAGAATGACGAAGACGATCAGGCCGATGACGAAGTCGCCGCCCATCACGAGATTGGAAAAGCCCGAGATGATGTAGCCCGCCGCCGTCGTGCCCTCGGCGCCATGCGACAGGATGAGGCGCGTGGTGGCGATGTTGAGCGACAGCCGCAGCATGGTGGCGACGAGGAGAATCGTCGGAAAGGCCGAGAAATCAAGCGGCCGCTGGATCCACAGCGCGACCATCAGGATCAGAACCGAGAGCGCGATGGAGAGCGCAAGGCCAAGGTCGATCAGAATGGCGGGGATCGGCAGGAAGAAGATCGCCAGGATGGCGACAATGCCGCCGGCGAACCACAGATCACGCCCACCTGAGCCGGCGCCCGGACTACCCGCAACCGTAACGTTCGACATCACACCCCCACGCTTTCACGCGGTAGAATGCCGGGCGAAGCTTGCGCGAGGGTTCTGTCAGAAACCTTTTTCGATGTGCGAGTAGACGTTTTGCGTAAAGGCCAGCATCTGCTCGCCGATGAACGATCCCGACACCGCAATCGCGACGAAGATCGCAATGATCTTCGGCACGAAGGTGAGCGTCATCTCCTGCACCTGCGTCAGCGCCTGCAGCAGTGCCACGACGATGCCCACCATCATGGCTGCGCCGACGGCAGGGCCGGAGCCCTTGAGCATCGCCCAGAACGCCAGCTGGATGAGATCGAACGCATCGCTTTCCGACATCTCAGGACAGCACGATTCCGGAGCCGACATTCAGCGTCGCGCCGTTGTCGAGCGTCGCGACGACACCGTTCGAATCGATGCGAACGGACTTCACGATGCCGGAGGTCACGCCATCGGTGGACGACGCCGTGCGGCCGATCATGCCGTCCGCCTGCGACAGCTGGCTGATCTGCAGGAGCGAGTCGAACTTCGAGTTCATCTGCACCGACTGCTCGACGTTCGAGAAGGAGGCGAGCTGCGACATGAAAGCGGTCGAGTCGGTGGGCGCTGTCGGATCCTGATTCTTGAGCTGCGTCACGAGCAGCTGAAGGAAGGAATTGTAATCGACCGTCGACGAATGAGCCGCTGCGGCCGGCGTCGAGTTTGCGCCTGTGCCGGCGGCAGATGTGGGTGTCACCAGCATGGCAGGTTCCTCACGCGGACATGGCGATGCGCGGCGGCGCCGGCGCAAAGATATCGGCTTCGACGGCGAACAGGCGACGGATCGTCTTCAGCGCTTCGAAGCGACGGCGGACCGCGAGCAGGTCGCGCACCTGGCGGAGCCCGGCCTTGATCTCGGCGTTTTCGAACGTGTCGAGCAGGCGCCCGACCATGGTTTCGGCCTGCGGGCCAGCCTCGCAATTGGGATCCATCAGCAGGACCTGGATGGTGAAATAGAGCTGACGCAGCGGCGTCGTCGTCTGTTCGGGCGTCATGACGTGCGCTTCGAGCAGAAAGGTCACGTCATTCATCAGCTCGATCGAAACCTTGCGGTCGACCTTGATGACCGCGCCGTTCAGATAAAGCTTTTCGCCAGCTCGCAGGGACAATTGCATGATGATGACCTCAGTTCAGACCGTCGCGGATGATGGCGTTGATATCGGCGATGGCCTTCAATCCGCTGGATTGGCCGCGCCTGATGCGTTCGATTTCCTTGAGAACCCAGATGCCGATCGAGATCAGCGACGCACGCGTCACGTCCGGCCACTTGTTGTCCGGATGAGCAAGATCTTCCATGAGGATCATCCAGAGCTCTTCGTTGAAACGCAGAGCCAGGGAGAAATCTTCGGAACGAGGTCCGCCGCGAATGGCCGACTCGAGAAGGCGATTGGCTTCGTCGAACGCCGCGACCTCGCGGTCACGAGCTTCCGTCGAGGAATCTTCAATGATCTCTTCGTAGGCGAACTGATACATGCCGGGTTCCGGGTCAGAGATACTTCAGGAGGCTCAGGTTCTGGATGCGAGACGTCAGCGCGTATGACGTCTCGATCTGCGTCGACAGCGCATTGAGACGCACCGAAACTTCGTAAGGGTCCACATCCTCGAGCGAGCCGATGCTCTTGGCGAGCGACTGCGACTGAATGGTGAGACGATCGGTGGCGTCGCTGACGCGCTGCTGCACGCGGCCGAGATCGCTTTGCGCCGTCACGACGCCCTGCTCCCCGGCGCCCAGCGCCTGCATCGCCTTGTCGAGGACGGCCGCTGCCGCCTGCGGGTTCATCTTGTCGATGCCGGTCTGCGCAACGAGCGTCAGCGCGCGCGTGATGTCGCGGAACGCCTGCCCGTCGGCGGTCGCAGAGGTGTCGACGATCTCCGACATCGACACGCGCGACTGGATCACCTTTCCGGACGCCGCGGAGAAGTTCGTGCTCCAGCCGCTGTCGGAGAACAGGTTGTCGAAGTCGCCCGACAGATAAGCGCTCATGTCCGAGGCTGAAATGTTTGCGACTGCTGGGTCGGATTGGGTCATGCCAAAGTGCGCCGCGAAGCTTGCATCGACTGCCGCCTTGCCGGCCGACGCAGGATCGTTCGGCGATGACGAGACAGGCTTGACGTCGGTATTGACGCCAGCAAACAGATATTGGCCGTTGAAACTGGCGTTGAGCTTGTCGTTGAGTTGAGCAAGCGCATCGCCGGCGGCTTTTTGCGCCAGCGCCATGCTTCCGCCTGCCGTCCTGGCCTGCGTGAACTGATCCATCACGGTCGAGAGAAGCGAGCGCACAGAGTTCAGCGTGTCCTGCGTCGCCTCGAGCCGCGAACTCACGTTGGCGTTCATCGACTTGATGGTGTCGATGCGCTTGACCTGCTCCTGAAGATCGACCGAGACGCTTGTGCGCAGACCGAGCGTCAGTCCGCGATCGGCAACCTTGCCGGTCGACGCCTCGATCCGCGTGTCGTTCATCTCGCGCTGTAGCCGCGTGATGGTCGTTCGGAGCGCAAGGGAAGATGAAAAGTTCGAGACGCTGTCGACCATCGGTTAGCCCGCCGCCTGCAGGAGAGATTGCAGCATGCTGTCGACGACCGAGATGATCTTGGCTGACCCTTGGTAGGCCCGCTCGAGATCAAGCATCTTCGACATTTCAGTATCGAGGCTGACGCCCGTCGCTGCGCTCAACGCCAGGGTGGCGCGATCGAGGAAGGCTGCCTTCTGGTCGGATTCGGTCGACGCCGTCTGGCGCTGTCCTTCGATCCAGCCGGTCGACGACGACGCGTAGAGAGACAGGGATCCGGACGTGATGGCGCCGCCAGATGTCGCGAATGTCTGCGGCTGTTCGGCTGCAGTGGAGAGTGCGCGGAGGCGGTCCGAGAAAGACGCCGCGCTGGTGGTGTTGAACTTGTAGGCCGGATCGGCCGGATTCGAAATGCCGCCATCGCGCAACAGGAACGGGTTGCCGCCCTGTTTGCGGTCAACGGTCGCGGCGATGCTGAGACGCGATGCGAGGCCGGCCGAGGGACCAGCCGGAACGGCGGTCGATGTTCCGTCGCGGAACAGCCCTGCCCGCACGCTCGAGGGATCACCGGACGTGTTGGTTTCGCTATAGGCGCTGATGAGCCCGCGGGCGATTTCGTCGAGCTGTCCCTGATAGGCGGGCGCAATTGAGTCGCGCACTTGCGCCAGCCCGAAGATGCGACCGGACTTCACGCCCATGACGGCGTCGGGGCCGGTCGCCGGCAAGCCGTCGATCATCACGGCATTACCCGAGATCGTCGTATCGAAGCTCGTCGTGGCCGCAAAGGTGACGTCACGCGGGCTCGTATCGAACAGCGTGCTGCCGCCATCCGTATAGATCTGCATGTCGCCGTTCTGGCGGACTGCGGTGCGGATGCCGATTTCGCCCGACAATTGCGTCAGCAGCTTGTCACGCGCATCGAGGTCGGTGGTGGCGTCCTTGCCGGTCGCGGTGTTGGCGACGACGCGCGCATTGACGGTGGCGAATTGCTTCAGCAGCGAATTGATGTTGGAGACCGACGTCGCGATGTCGGCGTCGGCGGTCGTGCGCACCTGCTGCACGGTCGCGGATGCATCCTGCAGGGTGCGGACGAGATCCTGCGCCTTGTCGACGGCGTTCTGCGCCAGCATCTGGTCGGAGGGCGCTGCGGCGGCCTGCGTCAGCGCATCCGCCAAGGCGCCGAGCCGGCCTGTCGGCGTCGCGTCGCCGAGCGCCGGATCGACCGTCTGCTGCAGCGTGCCAACGCCCGACAGCACGGCGCTGCGCGACGCGGCGTCGGCCGAGGCCTTCACCAGGCTCTGGAACAGGGCGTTATCGGTGTTGCGCGCCACGCCGATGACGCGGACGCCGCCAATCTCGGTCGAGACATTGGCGCGCTTGAGCGTGTAACCAGCCTCGTTCACGCCCGCCACGTTGCGCGACACGATTTCGGTCTCCGTCGCACGGACGGAGAGAGAATTGCGCGCGCTGGTGAGGGCGGACGTGAGGCTCATCGTCAGCTCACTTCAGGTTGACGAGAACGTCGACGAGTTCCGCGCTCGTCTGGAAGACCTTCGAATTCGCCGTGTAGCCGCGCTGCGACTCGATCATCGCGGTCAGCTCGGAGGCGAGGTCGACGGTCGACTGCTCGAGCGTGCTGGAATTGATCTTGCCGAGACCGCCGGTCTTCGCATCGCCGATAACGACATTGCCGGACCCCGAGGATTCCGCAAAGACGTTGCCGGAGATCTGCGTCAGGTTTTCGGGGCTGCGCACATTGGCGAGCGGAATCTTGTAGGCGGCGTTGCGCGTTCCGTTTTCATAAACCGAATAGAGGACGCCGTCGTCGTCGATCTCGACCTTCTGCACGGCGCTCGGCGAATTGCCGTTCATCTGCGTGTCGATGACGGAGTACGGCGCGGCAAGTTGGGTCGTCTTCGACAGGTCGATGGTCAGCGCGCCGCCATTCGGCACTGCAAGAGCCACGCTGGCGCCGCTGGAGACGGACCCGTTCGCCGGGTTGAAATCGACTTCGGAGGTCGACAGCGCGGCCGTCGCGTAAGGGAAGCCGCCGCCCGGCGCCGCATCGGCCTTGTTGTAGACCGACACTTCCCATTTGTTGTCGTCGAGCTTGTTGAAATAGACGTCGAGCGTAACGGGCGCGCCGAGATTGTCGTAGGCGACGAGCGACGACTTTCCCGTCACGGTCGCGGGGTTCGTGTTGACCGAGGGGAGCGTCGCCGGATCGCTGATGGCGGCCTGCGACGGAAGGTTCGCGGTGAACGTCGCCGCGGTCGACGGCGTCGCGCTGAGCGCGAGCTGCCCGATGTTGATCGCTGTGGTGCCGCCCAGACCCGCGACGCCGGTCGAGACCGAGCCGCCGAGCGGATAACCCATCAGCTTGTAGCCGGCCGTATTGACCAGGTTGCCGGAAGCGTCGGGCACAAAGGAGCCGGCGCGTGTCAGAAAGTTCGCGCCGCTGTCGTTCGAGACGACAAAGTAGCCGTTGCCGTTGATCGCAAGATCGGTGGCGCTCGATGTGCCGCGCAGCGAGCCCTGCTCGGCCGTCAGGTTGCGGACATTGGTGATCACGCCGCCGGACGTGTAATCCGACGTCGATGTCTGGCTGAGCATGGTTTCGAATTCGGCGCTCGCCTGCTTGTAGCCGGTGGTGTTCACGTTGGCGATGTTATCCGACACCGTGCCGAGGCGGCTGGCTTGCGCATTCATGCCGGAAGCGGCGGTGCGCATGGACCCGAACAGACTCATTTTCCACCTCTTGAGACAACGCTGGTTAAGCTCGACTTTGACCGCCGCAGCTTGCGCCGGGCTGTTTTCATCATACGCTGCGGTAACAGGAGACCGAATGGGCGCGCCGCCATGAGGCCCGGAACAGGCACGCTCCAGACTTCACGAAAACAGGCATGCCGGAGGGGGATTTAGCAGGTCAGGCAGTAACCGAGGTAACGCTTCGAATCGATGGGGTCGTAGCCGAGGCGCGCACGCAGCTTCTTGCGCAGTTTGCTCATGTGGCTCTCGACGACCGCTTCCTCGACGTCTTCGTCGAAGATGCCGTAGACGGCATTGAAGATCTGGGATTTCGTCACGCGCTTGCCGCGGTGATGCACGAGATATTCGAGCATGCGGCGCTCGCGGCGCGGCAGCACGAGCGCTTCGCCGAGAATGTCGGGATCGCGACCATCGAAGAAGACGCGCATTTCGCCCACAGTGGCGTAGTCGGCGGAGACCTGCGCACGGCGACGAATGGCGTCGACGCGGGCGAGAATTTCACGGGCGTGAACCGGCTTGCGAACGACGTCGTCGACACCGCAGGCGAAGAGTTCGAGCGTGCGCTCGAGCGAGGACTGGTCGTTCATCGCGATCACCGGCGCGCTCGAGCGCTGGCGGATGATCTTGGAGAACTGGTGACGATCACGGCAATCGCCGATGAGGAAAGCTTCGACAGCCGCCAGGTCATGGTCGCCGGCGCTGTTGACCCAATCTTCAAACTCGTTGGGGACAAAGGATGTCAGCGAAACACCCTCACGGCCAAATGAGGTCGCGTAGCCCGTGGTGACAATTTGACGTTCGTCGACGAAGACCAGCATGGTCTGCCCTGTGATTTCTGAAGTCTTGTTTCAACGCTTGTGATTGACGTGTCTTACTCGCAATGAATGTATCGCTGCTTGAGCACAACCATGGGGTGTAATGGTTAACGATCCATTAACCCCATGGTCATGCAGAAGCTTTTAGCGTTGGCCGTCCAGCTCCCGAGGCCAGAGGCCACCATGTTGCGGATCACGTTGCAGACGTAGGTCTTTTGCGCGGGCAGGTTGCCCGGTCCTGCATGATACCGCGCGACAGCCTTCGTCCAGCTGCCCTCGCGTTGCCGCAGCTCGATCAGGAAGCGCGCGCCATAATCGACATTGCGCGCGGGCTCGAACATTTCGGCCAGCGACGAGAACTTGGCGCCATGAAAATGATGGTTGATCTGCATGCAGCCGATGTCGATCAACTTGGCGCCCTGCGCCCGTGCGCGCGCAACCTTCTCCATCGCTTCGGCGCGCGTGCGCGAAAACGCGGCCTTGCCCTCGACGTTGATGGCGAACGGATCGAGCTTCCCGCCACGTCCGGTTTCCGTCAGGCTCACCGCATAGAGCACGTTGACGGGTATGTTGCGCTCATGTGACGCGCGCAGCATTTCGCGCTCGCAGGCGTTCTGGCTGGCGTCTGCTGGAGCCGGCGGCGCGGCCGCCGCGGCTTCAGAGATAAACGCCGCGAGAATCAGCGTCGCGAGTCGAATCGTTGTCTTGCCCATGTCTGCCTTCGCGCCCTGTAGGCGGCTCGCCACGCGTTTCGCGGCGCTGTTGCGCGCCATTGCCAGCGCCGTTGTTGTCATTCTGCCGTGACGCCTGGCCTTGTGGGTTGGACTCCTGCCGCGTCGCATTGGCGTTGTCGCCAGCCGTCACGGGCGCAGCATCCTGCGCCGCGCGAATCTCCAGTCGATCGATGGAGACAGATTCGCTCGTCATGCTTTTCTGGAGCCGATCACGTTCGCGCTGGATCATCTCGAGCGTCGCGGGTTCCGCAACGTCGACGCGCACCGAAAGCTGATTGCCCGAGAGACGCAGGCGCAAGGTGACTGTGCCCAGCGACTCGGGCTCGAGCTGCACGTTTAACGTCTTGACGTTGGAGACCAGGGGATCCGGTGCGGCAGCGGCCGCAGGCGCCTCGAGCGCGCGCGTCACTTCGGTTGCGATCTGACGCACGGGATCGGCGACAACGGGGAAATGCTGCGCGGAACTGACGCTGCGCACGGCGACGGTTCGCACAGCCGCACCATGCGGCTCGGTTTCCGCGCCATGTCGGCCCCGCGCGCCGTGCACCGGCGAATCCTGCTGCGCAAAA
>JAQGKM010000337.1 GCA_028290125.1 Hyphomicrobiales bacterium
ACGGGGATCGGCAGCAGCAGATAGGCGAAGAGGATGCTCGCGCCGACGATGATCGACGGAAAGGCGATCGGCAGGAAGGCGAGCAGGTCGAACATCCAGCCGTAACGCGGCAACGCGCGTTGCGCGATCCACGCCAGCATGAAGGTGAGGCCGACAATCAGCGTCGCCGCCATCGCGCCGAGCGACACGCTCGTCGTCACCGCGTCCGCGAAGATCGGATAGCTGAAGACGAAGCGGTAGTTCTCGGACGTCATCTCGCCGGCGCCCGCCATGAAGGGCAGCGTCGGTTTCAAAAACAGCGACTGCCAGATCAGCGTCGCGACCGGCAGGCCGAGCGCGAAGGCGAAGAGAAAGCCCGTCAGCGCAAACAGCGGCCAGCGCCAGACGCCGAGCGCCATGCGGGTCGGCTTGTAGCCTTTGCCCGTGATCGTCGCGAAGGCTTCGGCATTTCGCGTCGCGCGGCGGTAGAGCCAGACCGTGAAGACGCAGATCGCCATCAGGGTGATGGACAGCGCGCTGGCGGTGCCGAGTTCCGGCGTCGAGCCGCGAATGGCCGCCTGGATGTCGGTGGTGAAGACCTCGATGCGCGCAGGATTGCCGATCAGGCGCGGCACTTCGAAACTTTCGACGCCGCGCACGAACAGCAGCAGCAGCGTCGACAGCAGCGCCGGGCGCATCATCGGCATGGTGACGCGTTTGGCGATCTGCCAGGCCTTGGCGCCCGACATGGACGCCGCCTCTTCCATGCGTACGTCGAGCGAACGGAAGGCCGGGCCGAGCAGCAGATAGGCGAGCGGGAAGTAATGGGCCGACAGCACCCAGATCATGCCGCCCATCGAGTAGATGTTGAGCGGGGGCTGCTCGAGTCCAAACCAGAGTTTCAGCAGCGAATTCACCCAGCCGACATTGGGGCTGAGGATCAGCATCCACGCCATGGTGGTAAGCAGGCCGGGCAGCGCGAAGGACAGCAGCGTCAGCGAGTGAAACACCTCGCGGCCGGGCATGTCCGTGCGCTCGACCGCCCAGGCGACGAAGCCGCCGAGCGCCAGAGTCACCACTGCGCCGCCGCCCGCAAAGACCAGCGAATTCCAGAACAGCTTCAGCAGGTGCCATTGCGTATAGGCGTTGACGAAATTGGCGATGGTGAAATCGCCGGGTCCGTAGATCGTGTCCTCCGCGAAGGCCGTGTAGAACAGCGCCACCAGCGGCACGAGCACGAGCCACGCGACCAGCGCGACGCCCAGCACGGCGATCAGCTTCGCCGGCGAAAAACCCAGGAAACGTCCGCGCCAGCGCGCGTTCGTCTCCATATCCATCCCAGTGGAAAGCGCCAAGACCTCAACTCCCCTGGCGGCGGACGTTCGCCGCCCTGCCGCATCTTTTTGTCAGACGTTCTTCCGCTCAGCGCGGCTTCAGCAATTCGGTCGTGATCTTCTGCCACTTCTTCTCGTCTTCGGGGGAGAAGTTCACCGGCACGATCTTGGCGGCCCCGAAACGCTTGATGGCGTCGGGCGGATTGGGCGTGACATCCGGACGAACCGGCAGACGTCCCGCCTCGGTCAGCAATTTCTGCGCATCTTGCGACACGAGGAAATTGGTGGCGAGCTGCGCGCTGCGCGGATGCGGCGCGCGCACATTGATGCCCGCCTGTCCGAAGAACAGGCTGACCGGATCAAGCGCCCAGTAATCCGTCTCGCCGCCCTTCAGCGACACATTGATGGTGAGGTTCGTGTAATTGTTGATCGCGACCCAGTACTCGCCGAGTCCGACCGAGCGCGCCAGCGCGAGATGGCCATCGACCACCACCGGCTTCAGGTTGGCGACGAGATCGCCGATCACCTTGCGGGCCTTCTGCTCGCCATAGGCCTCGAACATGGCATAGACCCACTGGCTGTCATTGCCGTCGATCGCGACCTTGCCGGCCCAGTCCTTGCGGGTCGCCATTTCCTCGTAGGTCTTCGGCAGATTGGCCTTGTCGACGAACTTGGTGTTGTAGGCGGGCGTGTTGTAGTTCGAATAGACGCCGTACCATTTCTTCTTCGGGTCGATCGCCTTGGGGTCGATGTTCTTGGCTTCCGGCAGGTCGAGAACCGTCAGATATTCCTGCGGCAGCTTGCTGACCGCCGTGGTGACGACGAGATCCCACGATTTCTGCTGCGCGCGCGCCTCGAGCAGGATGCGGCTCATGAGGCCGGTGTCGGATGAGCGCACATATTGCACGACGATTCCGGTGGCGGTCTCGAAAGCCTTCCAGAGCGGGAGCGCCTCTTGCTCGTTCATCGAGCCGTAGACCGTGACGGTGCCGCCTTCGGCCTTGGCGGCGGCGAGCAGATCCGGGGTGGCCCAGGATGGCGCCGCGCCTTGCGCGAATGTGCCGGGAATGAAGCCAAGTCCGGCGACCGCCAGACCAAGCGCAGAGGCGGCAAGCACGTCGCGACGACGCATGCCAGAACCACGCACGCCCATATCAACCTCCCTCTGACGCCATGGCTCTCGCGGCCGGTGGACCCGGCCGTTCTCGGCGGCGACAAGGGGGCAATATGGCGCGCCGCACGCGCTCAAGGCAAGAGGCGGCTGTCACCAAAGGGGAAATTGGCCGGTCACGAGGACCGGCCAATTGTGCGTCAACGCGTCGAAGTCGTTCCGGTGGTACCGGTGTTGACCGCGCCGGTGCCCGAGGCGCCGGTTTGCGAGGCATATTTGAATTCAGGCGCGTTCTGCAGATCCTGCTTGCTCAACGCCACCACCGCGCGATCCGGATAATCCTGCGCGCTGGTCGAGGCGCTGCTCGCCGAAGTCGTGCTGGCGGAGGTGGTGCTGGACGACGAGCCCATCATCGAGCCAGAAGCGGGAGCCGCCGGCGCTGTGGCGGTGCTGGTGGAGGGCGCGGCCGGGGCGCCGGCGCTCACGCCCGTCCCCGGCGCGGTGGACAGCGTCGCTCCGCCCGTGGCGGCCGTCTGCGTGTTGGTTGTCTCCGGCGCCGAGTTGGTCGTGGTCTGGGCGATGTCGCGCGACGTCGGCGCCGGGCCGGTGGGCGTGCTGGCGCTCGAGGCCATCGAGGCGGAGGCGCCCGGGGTCCACTTCACCTTGTCCCACGCGATGGCGACGTTCTTCTCGCCGATGCCAAGGAAGCCGCCGACGCCGATCACGATGGCCTTGGCCTGGCCGTTCTGATCCATGATGACTTCGTTGATGTCGCCGATCTTGCTGTCGTCGGAGCCGAAGACGTCGACGCCCACCAGTTTCGAGCCGCGCCACTGCGCCGTGTCCATCTGGGTCAGGAACTGGCCGCTGCCGCCGGCGGGCGCGTTCGCCGCCTGCGAGGACGACGTCGCGTTGGACGGCGTCGTGGTGCTGGACGCGTCCTGCGCGAATGCGGGCGCTGAGGCGAGCGCGGTTCCGAGAAGGCAAGCTGCCGCAATATGCATCTTCATGACGGTCTCCTGTCGCTGGCGCCGCGGGATGTTGTCGGCGTGCGCAGTTAACTGTCAGGGTGGCGTCAGGTTCATGCCTGCCTGCAAAACGGGCGTCGCCTCAGCGGCGACGTCCGTTCGGATCGGCCATGCCGGCACGCCGCAGCGCATCGGCCAGCAGGCCGCCGCCCGAGGCCGACGCTTTTTCCTGCACCTGCTTCAGCGCCCGCTGCGTCTGCGAGGGGCTGGCCTCGCCGCGCTTGGGCGCAGGCGCGCCGGGTTGCATGTCCATGCGCATGGTCAGGCTGATGCGCTTGCGCGCCGGATCGACCTCGAGAACCTTCACGCGCACGACGTCGCCGGGCTTTGCAACCTCGCGCGGATCCTTCACGAAGGTGCTCGACATCGCGGAGATGTGCACGAGCCCGTCCTGATGCACGCCGATGTCGACGAAGGCCCCGAAGGCCGCGACATTGGTGACCACGCCTTCCAGCATCATGCCGGGCCTGAGGTCCGAGATCTTCTCGACGCCATCCTGGAACGACGCGGTCTTGAAGGACGGACGCGGATCGCGGCCGGGCTTTTCCAGCTCTTTCAGGATGTCGCTGACGGTCGGCAGGCCGAAGGTCTCGTCGACGAAGGTCTGCGGGCGCAAAGCACGCAGCGCCGTGGCGTTGCCGATCAGCACATTGATGTCGCTCTTCGTCGCCGCGAGAATACGGCGCACCACCGGATAGGCTTCCGGATGCACGCTCGACCGATCGAGCGGGTCGTCGCCGTCGCGAATGCGCAGGAAGCCCGCACACAGCTCGAACGCCTTGGCGCCGAGCCGCGGCACCTCGCGCAAAGCCGAGCGGCTGCGGAACGGCCCGTTGGCGTCGCGATGCGCCACGACATTCTGCGCCAGCGATTCGGAAAGGCCCGACACCCGCGCCAGCAGCGGCGCGGAGGCGGTGTTCACGTCGACGCCAACGGCGTTCACGCAATCCTCCACCACCGCATCGAGCGAGCGCGAGAGTTTCACCTCCGACAGATCGTGCTGGTACTGGCCGACGCCGATCGACTTCGGATCGATTTTCACGAGCACCGCCAGCGGATCCTGCAGGCGCCGTGCGATCGACACCGCGCCGCGGATCGACACGTCGAGATCAGGCAGTTCGGCGGATGCGAAAGCGGAAGCCGAATAGACCGATGCGCCCGCCTCCGACACCATGACCTTGGTGAGCTTCATCTCGGGCGCGCCCTTGAGGAGTTCGCCGGCGAGCTTGTCCGTTTCGCGTGACGCCGTGCCGTTGCCAATGGCGATCAGCTCGACCTTGTGCTTGCGGCAGAGGTTGGCGAGCGTGGCGAGCGATTCCGCCCAGCGCTTCTGCGGCTCATGCGGATAGATGGTCGCGTGTTCGATCACCTTGCCGGTTGCGTCTACGACCGCGACCTTGACTCCCGTGCGGAAGCCGGGATCG
>JAQGKM010000363.1 GCA_028290125.1 Hyphomicrobiales bacterium
TCTTCTGCCTGGCTTTGCGGCCAGGTGGCCAAGTAACCCGTCAAAAGACGTGAAGACCGGAAGTCGCTCGCGGTTGTTGGTGACAACGTCGCCGCCGGTGTGCGGTTTATAGGTGCCACCTCAGCCAGCTGTCAACCGGGCTTTCGTAAAAAGTTCAAGAATCTCGAATCCCCCTCTGCGGCGTCGATTTCACCGCCACGGGAGGCGCCGCAATTGGGCCATTTTCGATGCGCTTCTAAAGCCTGCGGCGGCTGGCTTCAGGCGCGTGCGCGGACGGTCGAAGGCTTCTCCGATTGACGATTGGAAGCGGCGGCGGCATGGTCGAGCGGCGCCGGGGAAGCGCTGCTTCGGCCCCGCGCGTGCTTTGCCGGACCGCCGGTCGGACTTCCCTGCGGAGATGGTCTCATCCCGCATCCGAGAGACAGGTTCTATAAGGACGCAGATGGCGGTTCGCCGGTACCCAATGCAACGCCGTCGCGACCGGCGCGCCGAGGCTCCCGACCTCGGCCACGCCCCGCCGATCGAGGCGGATGGCGAGGAGCACAGCGCCCTCGAGCATCGCCGCGTCTCGACGCGCTGGCTTCTTGGTACCGTGCTGACCGGCTTTGCAGGCGTCACGCTCATTGGCGCGGCCATCTATGCCGCCTTCGACAAGGAATCCCGCTTCGCCGAGGCGCCGGTCGCCGCGAGCCTGCGCCGCGACGCCGCCACGGGTGATTTCGTCAATCCCGGCAAGGGCGACCGGCTGGTGAAGCCGATCGACATCGCGGCCGGCAAGCAGACCTTCAAGACGCCGACCACGATCAGCATCGGCGAGCGCGAGTTCGTGCGCGTGCGCGGTTTCACCCGCGTCGCCACCAACCTGCTGGTCACCAGCGCCGGCTACGCCGACGAAGTGCCGGCCTTCAACCCGTTGCGTCTTCTCTCGGACGCCCGCAACCCGCTCGAAGGCGTGCCGCCGCCCGAACCCGCGCCGCTGCGCGACGACGCCGAGGTCGCCTTCACGACGCGCGACCTCGCGTCGCTCGCGGCCTCCGACAATGGCCCGATGCTGACGCTCGACGAAATTCAGGCTCAGATCGCCGAGCATATCCGCAGCACCGCGCTCGCCGCCGGCCAGCGCCCGCTCGCCTTGCCGCCCCAGCTTCTCCTGATGCGCACCAGCCGCGCGAGCCTCGATCCCTCGGGCGGTCTGGGCTACGCCGGCGCGACGTCGTCCGTCATGGCGCCGTTTTCGTCGATCGAAGTCCGCATGGTGCCCGAGAACGTCACGGACGTGCCGCGCTCGCCTCCCTCGCAGCAGGGCCAGAACGACGAACGCCTGCTCGTGGTCCGCAAGAGCGAGACCATCGAGGACGTGCTGCGCGGCGCCGGCGTCATGCGCGAGCAGATTCCCCGCATCGTCGCGGCGCTCGGCCCCGCCGGACGCGGCCTGACGGAGGGACAGAAGATCAAGGTGCTGTTCGACGACCTCGACGGCACCGGCCGCATGGGCCAGATCGCGCGGCTGTCGATCTATGTCGACGAGGAGCCATCGGCCACCATCGCGGCCAATGACGGCGGCGCCTATGTCGCGGTGGCCCGCGTCGAGGATGGCAAGAAGCCCGTGAAGGCGAAGGCCAGCGACGACGACGACGATGAGGACGAAGATTCCGGCGGCATGCGGCTCTACGATTCGCTCTACGAAACATCGCTGAAGCAGGAGCTGCCAAAACCGCTGATCGGCGATCTCGTGCGCGTCTTCGCCAATGACGTCGACTTCCAGCGGCCCGTTGCGGCGGGCGATTCCTTCGAGGCTTTCTACGAAGACAATGATGAGCCGGATTCGCGCAACGACCTGCTCTACGCCTCGATCACGACGCGCGGCGAGACGTTCCGCTATTACCGCTTCCAGGCGCCCGACGACGGCTCGCTCGACTATTACGACGAGAACGGACGCTCGACGCGCAAATTCCTGATCCGCAAGCCGATCGCGACGGGCGAACAGCGTTCGAGCTTCGGCATGCGCCGCCATCCCATCCTGCGCTATACGCGCATGCACACCGGCGTCGACTGGGCAGCGCCCATCGGCACGCCGATCTTCGCGTCGGGCAACGGCACGGTGATCAAGGCGGCGCGTGAATCCGGCTATGGCAATCGCGTCGAGATCCAGCACGCCAACGGCTATGTCACGACCTACAACCATCTCACCGGCTTCGCCCGCGGGATGGTCGAGGGGGCGCGGGTCCGCCAGGGACAGGTCGTGGGATTCCTGGGCATGACCGGCCTCGCGACCGGACCGCATCTGCACTACGAAGTCATCGTCAACGGACATTTCGTCGACCCGCTGCGCGTGAAGTTGGCGCGCACGCGTGAACTCGACGCGCGCATGCTCAACACGTTCAAGAAAGAGCGCAACCGGATCGACGGTCTCATCGCCAAGGCGCCGAATGTGGCGCGCGTTGCGCCAGCCACCCGCGCCGACATCCGGCCGGAGGTGATCCGAGCCGGCGTCACGCGTTGAACGAACTTCTGACAATCAACATTCCGGTCTTCCTGCTGCTGGCGATCGGCTATGCGGCGGCGCTGTTTGGCCTGCTCGACCGGCGGGCGAGCGAAGGCCTGTCGGAATTCGTGTTCAGCCTCGCGACGCCCGCGCTCGTCCTGCGCACCATGACCAGCGCGACGCTGCCGCCCTCGCAGCCGTGGGGCTATTGGGCCGCTTATTTCATCGGCGTCGCAATTGTGTGGGCGATCGGCATGTGGCTCGCGCAGCGCTGGCACGAACGCTCTTACGGAGAAAGCGTCGTCGCGGGCTTTTCGTCCGGTCAGGCCAATACGGTGCTGGTCGGCATTCCGGTGATCTTGCAAGCGTTCGGCGATGCCGGCGCCGCGCCGCTGTTCCTGCTCATCGCCGTGCATCTGCCCGTGACCATGACGGTCGCGACGCTGCTCTACGAAGGCCGCGCGGGCGTGCACTGGTTTCAAATCGCCCGGCGCCTTGCGCTGCATCCGATCCTCCTCGCGCTGTTCGCCGGCGTGCTGCTGCGCAGCTTCGGCGTGACGCCGTCCGGACCGGTCAAGATGGTCATCGATGGACTCGGCAATGCCGCCTCGCCCTGCGCGCTGATCGCCATGGGGCTCGCGCTCCAGCAATATGGCATGCGTTCCAGCTGGCGCGAGACGCTGCCGGTGGTGGCGCTGAAACTGATCGTGCATCCGGCCATCGTCTATGTGCTGGCGTTCCATGTCTTCGACATGCCGCGCGTCTGGGCCGGAGTCGCGACGCTGTTCGCCGCCATGCCGACGGGCGTCAACGCCTTCCTGTTCGCCGCGCGCTACCGTGTCGCCGAGCCGCTGGCGTCGAGCGCCATCGCGCTATCGACCGCGCTGGCGCTGATCACGACCCTGTTCTGGATCTGGGTGGTGCTGTGACGACGCAACCGCCACACCAGGGGATCGCACGCGGCGCGCCGGCTTTCCGGCGCGCGAGCGTCGCGCTTTTTCTGGCGGGCTTCTCGACCTTTTCGTTGCTCTATTGCGTACAGCCGCTGCTGCCGGTCTTCGCCGAAGAATTCAACGTCAGCCCGGCGCAGAGCGCGCTCACCATGTCGCTTGCGACCGCGCTGCTCGCCTTTGCGATCCTTTGCGCGGCGGTGCTGTCAGAAGGTTTCGGGCGGCGCAACGTCATGTTCGTGTCGATGATCTCCGCTGCGGTGATGACCATTGCGGCGGCCTTGGCGCCGGGCTGGACGATGCTGCTCGTCCTGCGCGCCGTCACGGGCTTCGTGCTCGGCGGCGTGCCGGCCGTCGCGATGACGTGGCTCGCCGAAGAACTCGAGCCGCGCAGCGCCGGATACGCCATGGGGCTTTATGTCGGCGGCACCGCTTTCGGCGGCATGGCGGGACGCGTCGGCGCCGGCATACTGACCGAGTTCTTCGGCTGGCGCTGGGCGCTCGGCGTGTTTGGCGTCACCGGAATGCTCGCCGCCATCGGCTTCGTGCTGCTGCTGCCGCCGTCGCGCAATTTCGTGCGGCGCACGCAGTTCGATCCCGTGTTCCACCTGCGCGCCTGGCTCATTCACCTCGCCGCGCCGGGCTTGCGCATGGCGTTCCTCATCGCCTTCACGGGCATGGGCGCCTTCATCACCATCTTCAACTACGTCGGCTTCCATCTCACCGCCCCGCCCTACCGGCTCGGGCAGAGCGACATGGGGCTGCTGTTCCTCGTCTACATTTTCGGCATCGCCTCGTCGTCCGTCGCCGGACCGCTGACCGACCGCTTCGGCCGCCGGCTTGTGCTGCCGGCCGGCCTGCTGCTCATGGCCGCGGGGGTCGCGCTGACGCTGCTCGCGCCGCTTGCCGCCGTGATCGCCGGCATCGTCGTGCTCGCGATCGGATTTTTCTTTGCGCATTCCATCGCCAGCGCCACGGTCGGGATCTTCGCCCGGCAGTCGAAGGGCCACGCCTCGTCGCTCTACCTGCTGAGCTATTACGCGGGCTCTAGCCTCGCCGGCTGGATCGGGGGCTGGTTCTATGCGGCCGGCGAATGGCCCGCTGTCGCGGGCTTCACGCTCGCGCTGCTCGGCGTCGCGCTCGCCGCGTCCCTGCGGATCAACGCGCTGACGCGCTAGCTTGAAAAGCCCAGGCGACGGCGGACGTCCTGCGCGGTGACGCCCTCGGCGCGCAACGACCGCAGCGATTTGGCGCGCGTGCTTTTCGAGAGCTTCTGCCCGGTGGCGTCGCGCAGCAAGTCGTGGTGCCGGTAGCGCGGCGCCGGCAGGTCGAGCAACGCCTGCAGGAGTCGATGCAGGCTCGTCGCATCGAACAGATCCTTGCCGCGCACCACGTCGGTGATCCCCTGTCGCGCATCGTCGACGACGACGCTGATGTGGTAGCTCGTCGGGATGTCTTTCCGCGCCAGCACGGCGTCGCCCCAGAGCTGCGGCTCTGCGCGCACGTCGCGGCCCTCCTCGCCTTCGCCGAATTCACACCACGCGAGCAGCATGCCGGCCTCGCTCACCGCCTGCCCCATGTCGAGCCGCAAGGCGGCGTGCTGGCCCGAGGCGAGACGCCGTTCGCGTTCCTCGAGCGGCAGGTGGCGGCAAGTGCCGGGATAGATCGGGCCGCCGTCGGGATCGCGCGGCCAGTCCCGCACGCCGCTAACGACGCGCGAGATCTCCAGACGCGAACAGAAGCAGGGATACAGCAGGCCACGATCCTGCAGCCGCTCGACCGCCGAAGCGTAGAGCGAGAAATGCTCGGACTGGCGTAACACCGGCTGCTCCCAGGCAAGACCAAGCCAGTCGAGATCCTCGAAGATCGCCTGCTCGAATTCGGGGCGGCAGCGGTCGAGGTCGATGTCCTCGAGCCGAAGCAGGAAGCGTCCGTCGCGCTGGCGGGCCATGTCGGCATTGCGCAGCGCCGAATAGGCGTGGCCGATGTGCAGGTGTCCGTTCGGCGAGGGCGCGAAGCGGAACACCGGTCGATGGTCGCCCTCGCGCTTCGCCTGGGGCTCTGGCTTGGCCCCGGCGCCCGGGGCGGATGGTGCGGAACTGGTCATCTACGACGGCTCACCCCGAATTCCTTGCCAGAGCCTATATGTAGTCCGCCCCTGCGCATTTCGTAGCGTGGGCCCGACGAAATACACATGCAAAACGTCTCACGCCGTCGCAAGTCTCGAAAGGCTTGACGGCCGGGGCCGCGAGGAGGCAAGCCTCGGGCCTTGATTTCAGGACGGCGATGGAGACCGGACATGGCGACGACGATCGATGGCCCGCGCCTCAATCCGGCGAACGGCCCGGCCAGACAACTGGTGGTGTTCATCCACGGCTTCGGCGCCGATGGACAGGATCTGATCGAGCTCGGCGCGCAATGGCGTCAGCTCCTCCCGCACGCGGCCTTCGTGTCGCCCCATGCGCCCGATCGCTGCCTGCAGTCGCCGAACGGGCGTCAGTGGTTTCCGCTCTACACCCGCGCGCCGGACGAACGCTGGACCGGCGCCGTGGCGGCGCGCCCGGCCTTCGACGCGTTTCTCGACGCTGAACTTGCCAGGCATGGGCTCGACGATTCGAGCCTTGCGCTGGTCGGTTTCAGCCAGGGCACGATGATGGCCCTGCACGTCGGTCTGCGGCGCAAGCTCGCGCCGGCGGCGATCCTCGGCTATTCCGGCGTGATCGTCGGCCCCGAGCATCTCGATGAGGCGAGCGCCCGCAATGCCCGCGGCGAGACGCCGCCGGTTCTGCTGGTGCATGGCGACCGCGACGAAGTCATCCCGCCCGACGCCCTCTTCATGACGACGGACGCGCTCGGCTCCGCGAACATTCCTTGCCAGTGGCACCTGTCGTCGGGCGTGGGCCATGGCATCGACGGCGCGGGCCTGCTTCAGGGCGGCCTGTTCCTCGCCCAGAGCTTCGGCCAGCGCCTGCCCGGCTGACGTCAGGACGACAGCGCCGGCTCGAAATCGCGGCGGCGTCGCCTTGCGAGATGCGGGACGACGTTCCACACGAGGCCCATGCGCGCCAGCGCGTGGATGAGCGCGCCGTTCACGTCGACCTCGTACCAGGCGAGCCCGACATGCGCCGCACGCGGGTGGCGGTGATGGTTGTTATGCCAGCCCTCGCCGAAGGTCAGCAGCGCGAGCAGCGCGTTGTTGCGGCTGTGATCGTGCGCCAGCTCGAACCGCCTCGCGCCGTAGGTGTGCCCGATCGAGGCGAGCGACGCGATGGCGTTGAGGACCAGGAACGTCCGCAGGATGCCGCCGATGAGGATCGTTCCGATCGCGTGTTCCACGCCGCCCAGCAGGTAGCCGAAGAGGCCCGGCAGGACGAAGAACGATGCGCAGAACCAGACCCAGCGCGTGCGGTGGAAGAACATGACGAGCGGATCGTCCAGAAGGTCGCGCGCATAGACCTCGAAATCGCTGATCGTGTCGTCGAACAGCCAGCCGAGGTGGGCGTGAACCATGCCCCGCAGAAACGACAGCGGTTGGCCGTGACCGTCGAGCGTGGGTGAATGCGGATCGCCTGGCGCATCGACATGCGTGTGATGGCGGCGGTGGTTTGCGACCCATTTCACGATGGAGCCCTGGCACGCCATCATGCCGGCGGCGCCCAGCGCAAAGCGCAGGACGGGGCCGCATTCGAAACTCCTGTGGGAGAAGTGGCGGTGCAGTCCGACGCCCATGCCCACCAGGGTCACGCAGGCCGAGACCGCGAAATAGGATAATTCGATCGGGCCGGGCTCATTCAGCGCCAGCCACCACAGCGCTAGCGCCGAGCCGCCCGCATTGATGACCAGCAGGAGCCCGGATTCGAAACGTTTCCGGACAACGATCGGACCGCCCACGATCACGCCAGTCGCCGTGCCCGGGCCCTCGACATTACGCATGTCATAAACTCCACAAACTAAACGCAATTCGAAACTCGAAATCTGAAAAACTTGGAAAGAAAGGACGTGCGATTGATCGATCCGGCGGCAACGAGCAGCGTCGCCGGATACGGGACGATAAACCCGAAATGATTTCCAAAAGTTTTCAGGCATCGTTGAAGCTTGACGGACTTCCGGCGTCACGGGCTCGTGAGTGGCGGTAGCGGGCTGGGGGCCAGGGCCGGCTCGAACTTCGGCAGGCGCCGGCGGGCGCGCTGCGCGGCGACCGGGCGGTACAATTGCTTGGTCGCCTCGACGAGATGCAGGCCGGCGCCCGGCAGGCCAAGGCGGGTGCCGACGGCCTCGAAGGCCGGCGCAGCGCCGAGCAGGTATTTTCGGGCGAACGGCGGCACGTAGAGCGCTTCGGCCCAGTGCACCGGCGAGAACAGCGTGTCCCGCAGGAGTTCGCGCAGCTGGCTCTTGGAATAGGGCTGCCCCTGCCCGAACGGCGTTGAATCCATCCGCGCCCACAGGCCACGCCGGTTGGGAGCCACCACGATGACGCGGCCGCCGGGCGTCAGGATCCGCCAGATCTCCGACAGCACGTCGCGCGGATGATCGACCGCCTCGAGCGCATGCACGACCAGCACGCGGTCGATGCAGGAATCGGGCAGCGGCATCATGCTGGATTCGACGAGCGCCGAGGACGAGCGACCCTCGGTCGGCCAGTTCACCACGCCCTGCTCGGCCGGCATGAAGGCCAGCACGCGCAACGCCTCCTCGCGCAAGGGGCCGAGATAGGGCGTGGCGTAGCCAACCCCCATGATGGACAGGCCGGCGCAGCGCGTCCAACGCTCGCGCACGATCTGCGACACGCGCCGCCGCGCAACCTCGCCGAGCGGCGTCGCGTAGAATGAACGAAGATCGACGACATCCAGAGCCATGCGCCCTATGTGACATGGTTGAGCGCGGGACGGAAAGCCTCCGGCCCGTTCGATTGACGCCCCGCCTGGCCGCCACTAGCGTCGCGCGGCCGAGGGGACGACGAAAGAGGACCATCATGCCAGCTGAAGTTCACCAATTCCTCTGCCTGTCCGACAATTTCGGCGTGCTCGTCCACGATGCGCAGACCGGCGCCACGGCGGCGATCGACTGCCCGGATGGCGCGCCCTACCTTGCGGCGCTCGCGGAAAAAGGGTGGAAGCTGACCGACATTCTGATCACCCACCGCCATGGCGACCACATCGATGGCGTGCCCGCGTTGCGCGAGGCGTTTCCGGAGGCGAAGCTCTATCTGCCCGCCAAGGAGGCCGAGCGCATCGTCGAGACAACCGGCCCCGCCGACGCCGTGCTGAACGAGGGCGATGTCGTGAAGGTCGGGTCGCTGGGCGCCGAAGTGATCGAGACGCCCGGCCATACCGCGGGACACATCGTCTATTACTTCCCGGTCGAGAACCTGCTGTTTGCGGGCGACACGCTCTTCGCGCTGGGCTGCGGCCGCGTGTTCGAGACGTCCATGACCGTCATGTGGGAATCGCTCGTCAAGCTCGCCTCGCTGCCGGGCGAGACGCGAGTCTATTGCGGCCATGAGTACACGCAGGCCAACGGCCGCTTCGCCCTGACGGTCGATAGCGGCAACAGCCTGCTGATCGACCGCATGCGCGAGGTCGACGAACACCGCACGAATGGCGTCTTCACGCTGCCGACCACGATCGAACTTGAATTGACGACCAATCCGTTCCTGCGCGCCGAGAACCCCGAAGTTCAGGAGAATGTCGGGCTCAAGGGGGCGGATCCCGCCGCCGTCTTCGCCGAGCTGCGCGAACGCAAGAACAAGGCCTGAGGCATGGCGAGCTTCTACCAGCACGGCGGCCTCAGCGCGAACGACATCGTGAGCCGTCTCGAACTGAAGCCGCATCCGGAAGGCGGCTTCTATCGCGAGACGTTTCGCGACGCCGTCACGGACGCCAACGGCCGTGCGGCCTCGTCGCTGATCTACTTCCTGCTCGGCGCCGGGGATGTCTCGGAATGGCATCGCGTCGACGCCGCCGAAGTCTGGCATTTTTATGCCGGCGCCCCGCTGGTGTTGACGCAATCGCCCAACGGCCACGACGCCAGCGCCGCGCATCTCGGGCCCGACATTCTCGCCGGACAGCAACCCCAGATCGTGGTGCCGGCGCATTGCTGGCAGACGGCGACGAGCCTCGGCGCCTGGACGCTGGTCGGCTGCACCGTCGCGCCGGCGTTCGATTTCGCAGGTTTTGAACTGGCGCCGCCGGATTGGCGACCGACCCCGCGGGGGTAGCAGCTCGTCATTGCGAGAAGCGAAGCGACGCGGCGATCCATCTTCGGGTAGCTGCCGTCAGATGGATTGCTTCGCTTCGCTCGCAACTTTGCGAGTACAACAATTCGCTGATCGCGTTCCGTCATACGCCGCATGCCATACCCCTCCCCCTTGCGGGGAGGGCGACTCGGGCGACAGCCCGAGCGGGGTGGGGGTCGACGCGTGTTCCTGCTGTTCCGATAGAGATCTTCTGGCGTCCTGCAAGCGCCTCACGACCCCCACCCCTAACCCCTCCCCGCAAGGCGGAGGGGCAATTCCACGCGTCGCTTGCGGACTCTTCGGATCAACGAATTATCGAACCCGCATTGCGCGGACGAGGAGAGGCGCGTGGCGCATCACCCCTTGCGGGAGAGACCTTCGATCTTCGCCTGCATGTCGGCGAGCTGCTTCTTCAGCAGGTCGATGTCGGGCATGCCGGGCGCTGCGGCAGGCGCCTCTTCGGCGCGCGGTTCGGCCGGCTTCTCGCCGACGCCTGCGGTCCCCTTGGGGACGAACGGATTGAACATGCCCAGCGCCTGGCTGAACATGGCCATGTTGGCGCGCGCCTGTTCTTCGAGAGCGCCGAACATCTGGCCGCCGGGCAATTCCTTGCCGCCGATGGCCGACTGGATCTGCTCGCGGAATTTCTGCTGCTGGCTGGTGAGATTGCCGATCGAATATTCGAGATAGCTCGGGACCAGCATCTGCATGCTGTCGCCATAGAAGCGGATCAGCTGGCGCAGGAAGGTGATCGGCAGGAGGCTCTGGCCGTCCTTGCCTTCCTGTTCGAAGATGATCTGGGCGAGCACCGGGCGGGTGATGTCCTCGCCGGTCTTGGCGTCGAAGACCACGAAGTCTTCGCCCTTTTTGACCATGACGGCAAGGTCTTCGAGCGTGACGTAAGTGCTGGTGCCAGTGTTGTAGAGACGCCTGTTAGCGTACTTCTTGATCGTGATCGGCGCTTTTTCGCTAGCCATGTCTTACCTGCCGCCCAGTCTCTGCCTGACCTTCCTCACGCCCGGCACCGGACGCGCTCCCTCAGGACTTCGGTACGATAGTCACAATGCCATACGCGACGGAAGTCTTTTCTGCCCGTAAGATAAACAAGCAAGCTTAGACCCTAGGCATTTCGTCGACAGACCATTTGCTCATCAATAGGGCGGCGGCGGCGCTTGACCCCGGATCGACCAAAGTGCTTCTGATACTCATCCCCGCGCGCACGGGGCCCGAAGACCGTGTGGCTGTGCATAGCCGAGCGGCGGGAATTGAGAGAAGTGGGAGTTACATCATGGCGACGGACATCGTGGTTGTCAGCGCGGCACGCACCGCCGTGGGTTCATTCAACGGCGCCTTCGCCAACACGCCTGCTCACGAGCTCGGCGCCGTCGCCATCAAGGCCGCGCTGGAGCGCGCCAAGGTCGATGGCGCGGACGTCAACGAAGTCATCATGGGCCAGATCCTGACCGCCGGTCAGGGCCAGAACCCCGCGCGTCAGGCCGCCATGAAGGCCGGCATCCCGCAGGAAGCCACCGCCTGGCAGCTCAACCAGCTCTGCGGCTCGGGCCTCCGCGCCGTCGCGCTCGGCATGCAGCAGATCGCCAACGGCGACGCCTCGATCATCGTCGCGGGCGGCCAGGAGAGCATGTCGATGTCGCAGCACACCTCGCACATGCGCGGCGGCACGAAGATGGGCGATGTGAAATTCGTCGACACGATGCTGAAGGACGGCCTGTTCGACGCCTTCCACGGCTACCACATGGGCACGACCGCCGAGAACGTCGCCGCCAAGTGGCAGCTCAGCCGCGACGAGCAGGATCGCTTCGCGCTCGGCTCGCAGAACAAGGCCGAGGCCGCCATGAAGGCCGGCAAGTTCAAGGACGAGATCGTCCCCTTCACCATCTCGACCCGCAAGGGCGATGTCGTCGTCTCGGACGACGAATATCCCCGCCACGGCACGACGCTCGAGGCGCTCACCAAGCTGAAGCCCGCCTTCTCGAAGGAAGGCACCGTCACGGCCGGCAACGCGTCGGGCATCAATGACGGCGCTGCGGCGATCGTGCTGATGACGGCGGCGGAAGCCTCCAAGCGCGGCCTCACCCCGCTCGCCCGCATCGCCTCCTGGGCGACCGCCGGCGTCGATCCCGCGGTGATGGGCACGGGCCCGATCCCGTCGTCCCGCAAGGCGCTCGAGAAGGCCGGCTGGAAGGTCGGCGATCTCGACCTCATCGAAGCCAACGAGGCTTTCGCCGCGCAGGCGCTCGCGGTCAACAAGGACATGGGCTGGGATCCGGCGATCGTGAACGTCAACGGCGGCGCCATCGCCATCGGTCATCCGATCGGCGCGTCCGGCGCGCGTGTGTTCACGACGCTGCTGCATGAAATGCAGCGCCGCGGCGCCAAGAAGGGCCTCGCCACT